>CAZZVH010000051.1:0-12650 GCA_964657365.1 uncultured Burkholderiaceae bacterium | reverse complement strand
AAGGTCGTCGGCTCCCTCAGGATCGGCATCCCGCTCTTCAACATCTATCTCAACGAGGCCGACGAGCTGTCCCGTCGCCTGATGACGGAAGTGGCCGAATGGGCCATGGAGCTGCACCGGCCGCTCGGCGAAGCGCCGATCGCGCTCGCCCACTCGCTGGCCGGCAGCTCGGCCACGGTCGGCTTCGCGGACCTCTCGCATCTGTCGCGCCTGCTCGAGCACGCGCTCGCCCGATCGCAGGTCATCGGCCACGGCACGGACGAGGAAGCGCGCCTGTTCGTCAACGCCGCGGAGGAGATCCGCCGGTTGCTGCACCAGTTCGCCGCTGGCTTCCTGAAGGAACCGTCGCCGGAGCTGCTGCAGCGTCTCGCCGACCACGAGCTGTCGTCGGCGAAGCGGCTCGAGGCCGCAACCGCCGCCGACGAGTTGTCGGAGGGAGAAGACAGCGAATCGCCGAGCGACGCACTCGAGGACGAGCCCCTGCTCGAGCTCGACACGACGCAAGCGGTCTCCGACACCGTGTCCCCGCCGGTGATCGAGGCTTCGTCGCGCAGCGTGCCGCGCAACGAGGACGAGCACCTCACCGAGCCGGCCGACCTCGCCGATCTCGTCCTGCAGACCGATGTCGCCGCCATGCGGCCCGCCGACGCCGCGACGGTCGACGCGCTCGACGTGCCCGGCCATCCCGAGCCGGCCGACCACGGCGAGCCCGGGGCCACGAACTTCGGTGGCCTGGCGCCGTTCGGCTCGTTCGGCCTCGCCGAGCTGAAGCCGCTCGCCGCCGCGCCGGTCGAGACCGGACGGCCGGCCCAGGCGCAGCGCGCCACCAATTTCGGCGATGTCGACGACGACATCGACGCGGTCGACGCGGTCGATCTGGAACTGTTCCCGATCTTCGAGGAAGAGGCGCTCGAGCTGCTGCCGAAGCTCGCGGGCCAGCTGCGCGACTGGGCGCACGACACCGGTACGCCGGCGCATGCCGCGGCCTGCATGCGCACGCTGCACACGCTCAAGGGCGGCGCCCGCCTCGCCGGCGCGATGCGCCTGGGCGAGATGGCGCACCGCCTCGAGACGCGGATCGAGCGCCTGACCGGCGACGACGCCACCGTCACCCCCGCCGACGTGGAAGCCCTGCAAGGGCGTTCCGACGGCATGACGCAGGCCTTCGACGCCTTGCGCAACCGAGACGCCCAGGCCTATGCCGACGCCGTCGCTGCCGCGTCGACGCCGACCGAAGCGGTCGCGGCACCGCCGCCCTCGCCAGCGGCGCAGCCGGCTGCCCAGGGCGCGCCCACCTGGGCCGCCGCCGCGCCGGCAGCGACGCCGGTGCCGACGTCCGAGGAATCGCCTGCCGCAAGCGACGCCGCGATGCCGGCGGATCCGGCGATCGCGGCGAAGGATCCCGAGCCGCAACGGCGGTCGCGTCAGCATCTCGCGACCGTGCCGCGCGGCGCGCCCAACGCGGGCCCGGTCGCGGACCTGCCGCCGATCGACTGGTCGCGCTTCAACGAACAGGCGGCCCGTGCGCCCGCCAAGCCGGCCGAGCGTGGCCAGGCGGCGTCGCAATCGGCGGTGCGCGTGCGTGCGCCGTTGCTGGATCGGCTCGTCAACCAGGCGGGCGAGGTCAGCATCACCCGCTCGCGGATCGAGTCGGGGGTCGGCCAGATCAAGGGCTCGCTGTCCGACCTGACCGAGAACCTGGAACGTCTGCGCGGCCAGCTGCGCGACATCGAGCTGCAGGGCGAAGTGCAGATGAGCTCGCGCCTCGAGGCCGCCAAGGCCGCGTCGCAGACTTTCGACCCGCTCGAGTTCGACCGCTTCACGCGCTTCCAGGAACTGACGCGGATGATGGCCGAGTCGGTCAACGACGTGGCCACGGTGCAGCGGACGCTGCAGCGTTCGCTGGAATCGACCGAAGACGAGCTGGTCGCCCAGGCCCGGCTGACGCGCGACCTGCAGGACGACCTGCTGCGCACGCGCATGGTCGAGTTCGAGGGCCTCTCGGACCGCCTCTACCGCGTCGTCCGGCTGGCGGCGAAGGAGACCGGCAAGCAGGTCCGCCTCGACATCGTCGGCGGCTCGATCGAAGTCGACCGCGGCGTGCTCGACCGCATGACGGGCGCCTTCGAGCACTTGCTTCGCAACTGCGTCTCGCACGGCATCGAGGCGCCGGCCGTCCGGACCGCCGCCGGCAAGGACGCGACCGGCACGATCGTCGTCGCGCTCTCGCACGAAGGCAACGAAGTCGGCGTCGAGTTCCGCGACGACGGCGCCGGCCTCGACCTGGCGCGCATCCGCGAGAAGGGCGTCGCGATGCGCCTGCTCGACCCGAACACGCCGCACGACGACGCCGAGCTCGCCAACCTGATCTTCACCGCCGGCTTCACGACGACCGAGGTGGTCACCGAGCTCGCCGGCCGGGGCGTCGGCATGGACGTCGTCCGCTCCGAAGTCGTCGCCATGGGCGGCCGCATCGAGACGGCGACGGCGGCCGGGCAGGGCACCTCGTTCAAGCTGATCCTGCCGCTGACCACGGCGGTGACGCAGGTGGTGATGCTGCGCTGCGGCGACAACACCATCGCCGTCCCGTCGACGTTGGTCGAGATCGTCCGGCGCGCGACCCCGGTCGAGATCACCAACGCGTACGCGTCGAGCGTGTACGAGTTCGGCGAGCGCAGCCTGCCCTTCTTCTGGCTCGGCGCCTTGCTGCAGATGAGCGCGCGACCGGCAGAGACGACCTCGCGCACCCGCGCCGTCGTCGTCATCCGCAGTGCGCAGCAGCGTGTCGCGGTGCACGTCGACGAAGTGCTGGGCAACCACGAAGTCGTGGTGAAGAACCTCGGGCCGCAGTTGTCGCGCCTGCCGGGCCTGGCCGGCATGACGCTGCTCGCCTCGGGCGCCGTGGCGCTGATCTACAACCCGGTGGCGCTGGCGACGCTCTACGGCGAGACCGCACGCTCGGCGACCCAGTCGGCGATGCACGGCAACGAACCGTCGACGCCGCTGGCGCCGATGCCGGGAGCGCCGGCCGCGCTGGCGCCGCTCGTGCTCGTCGTCGACGATTCGCTCACGGTGCGCCGCGTGACGCAGCGGCTGCTGGTGCGCGAGGGTTACCGAGTCACGCTCGCGAAGGACGGCCTCGACGCGCTCGAGCGTCTGGCCGACGAGGTGCCGAAGATCGTTCTCTCCGACATCGAGATGCCGCGCATGGACGGCTTCGACCTCGTGCGCAACTTGCGCGCCGACGCGCGCTGGCGCGACCTGCCGGTGATCATGATCACCTCGCGGATCGCCGAGAAGCACCGCGAGCATGCGGCCGAGCTCGGCGTCGACCACTATCTCGGCAAGCCGTATTCGGAAGAAGACCTGCTCGCGCTGATCGCGCGCTACACGGCGACGTCGGTCGAGGTCTGAAGCTCGCAGGAGCCTGCCGGCGTCAGTCGGCGGTGTCCTTCTCCCGCACCGCGCCGTAGCGCGCCAGGGTCTTCGCCCGCGCTTCGGCGTGGTCGACGACCGGCGCCGGATAGTCGCGGCCCAGCGACACCCCGGCTGCCTCGAGCTCGATCGGCCCGGCGAGCCACGGCGTGTGGATCAGGTCGTCTCCCAGGCCGGCCAGCTGCGGCAGGTAGCGCCGGATGAACTTCCCTTCCGGGTCGAACTTGCGGCTCTGCGTGACCGGGTTGAAGATCCGGAACCACGGTTGCGCGTCGCAGCCGGTCGACGCCGCCCATTGCCAGCCGCCGTTGTTCGAGGCCAGCTCGTAGTCGATCAGGTGCTCGGCGAACCACGATTCGCCGCGTCGCCAGTCGATGCCCAGGTCCTTCACCAGGAAGCTCGCCGTGACCATGCGCAGGCGGTTGTGCATGTAGCCGGTCTGCCGGATCTGCTGGATCGCGGCGTCGATGAGCGGGTAGCCGGTGCGCGCCTCGGTCCAGGCCTCGAACAGCGCGTCGCCGTGCCGGCCGTGCTCGAAGCGCAGCTTGTCGTACTCGGGCTTGAACGCGCCAGTGACGACATGCGGCGCGTGGTGGAGGACCTGATGATAGAAATCGCGCCAGACCAGCTCGGAGAGCCATGTCTCCGCGCCGCGCCCGTCGCCCCGCCCGAGTCGCGCGATGTGCTCGCGGGCGGCGCTCGCCAGCCGGCGGATCGACACCGTGCCGAAGCGGAGATGCACGCTGAGGTAGCTCGGTCCCTTGACGGCGGGGAAATCGCGGGCGCTGCCGTAGTCGTCGATGCGGTGCATGAAATCGGCCAGCAGCGCCTCGGCGGCGGCGGCGCTCCCGTGCACGTGCAGCGCGTCGAGGTTGGTCTTGACGAAGCCGAGGCGCTCCAGGGACGGCATGGCGTCGACCGGCTTGAGCGTCGCGGGCGGTGCGGCGAGGCAGGCCGCGTGTCGCTCGACCGGGTACGCCTTGACGTAGAAATCGTCGAGCTTCTTCAGCCAGGCGGTCCGGTACGGCGTGAACACGCTGTAGGGCTTGCCGCTGCCGGTCAGGACTTCGCCGCGCTCGAAGACCACGTGGTCCTTCGAGGTGTGCAGGGCGATGCCGCGCTCGGCGAGCGCACCGCGCACGGCGGCGTCGCGGGCGAGGGCGTAGGGATCGTCGTCGTGGTTCGCATAGACGGCCTGCACGTGCAGGTCGTTCGCCAGGGCGACGATCTCGTCGGCCGCCTTGCCGTGCCGGACCAGCAGGCGAACGCCCTGCGTGTCGTGCCGGCGCCCGAGGGCCGTGAGCGCCGCGTCGAGCGCGACCACGCATTGCTGGATGAACTCGACGCGGCGATCGGCGCGCGGCAGCGGATCGAGGATCTCGGTGTCGTAGACGAACGCGCACCAGACCTGGCGCGCCGCCCGCAGCGCGAAGTGGAGCGCCGCGTGGTCGTCGACGCGCAGGTCGCGGCGGAACCAGACCAGGGCGGCGTCGAGTGCCTTTTCCATGCCGCAATCATCGTTGCTCCGCGCGGCCGGCGCCGGCCGGAATAAAATGCCCGTCATGCCGGCCTCGATCAACCTGACCAACCAGTTCCTGATCGCCATGCCCGGCATGGGCGACAGCCCGTTCGCCGGCACCGTGGTCTACATGTGCGAGCACACCGACAAGGGCGCGCTCGGCCTGGTCATCAACAAGCCGATCGACATCACGCTGAAGAACCTGTTCGAGAAGGTGGAGCTGTCGCTCGACCGCGAGGACATCGCCGCCTCGCCGGTCTACTTCGGCGGCCCGGTGCAGACCGAGCGCGGCTTCGTGCTGCACGAGGGCATGCCCGACGACGGTGACGACGACGCCCGCTACAACTCCTCGCTGAAGATCGAAGGCGGCCTGGCCATGACGACCAGCAAGGACGTCCTCGAGGCCCTGGCCAGCGGCGCCGGCCCGAAGAAGATCCTGGTCACGCTCGGCTACAGCGGTTGGGGCGCGGGCCAGCTGGAAGACGAGATGAGCCGCAACGGCTGGATCAACGTCGACGCCGAGCCCGGCATCATCTTCGACACGCCCGTCGGCGAGCGCTACGACAAGGCGCTGTCACTGCTCGGCATCGACGCCGGCATGCTCAGCTCGGCGGCGGGGCACGCGTGAGGTTGGCGTTGGCGCCCTTTCCGCGACTCCGTTCCTTTCTCGCATTCGATTTCGGCAGCCGCCGCATCGGCGTCGCCACCGGCAACACGCTGACCGGCACCGCGACGCCGCTGACCACGCTCGCCGTGCCAACAGCCGCGCGGCTCGACGCCATCGGCGCACTCATCGACGAATGGCGGCCCGACGCGCTCGTCGTCGGCGTGCCTTTCCATCCGGACGGCGCGGCGCACGTCAACACCGCGGCGGCGCGCCGCTTCGCGCGGCAGCTGCAGGCCCGTTTCGCGCTGCCGGTGCACGAGGTCGACGAACGCTACACGACCACCGAAGCGCGCGCACTCGGCGCCCCCGACCTCGATGCCGCCGCCGCCGCGCTCATCCTCGAGCAGCATCTCTCGGCGCTAAGGCTCGCGCCGCTTCCGGCGGGCGACGCATGACGCCACTCGACCTCGACGCCGAATCGCTCTACGGCCGGCTGCGCAGCGGCGTCGCACCACTGGTGCAGCGCGGCGCTGTGCTGGTCGGCATCTGGTCGGGCGGCGCCTGGATCGCCGAGCGGCTGCAGCGCGATCTGCAGCTCGACGGCGAGCCGGGCGTGATCTCGAGCGCGCTGCACCGCGACGACTTCTCGCAGCGCGGTCTGTCCGCGGGCGCCGACCACACCCGGCTGCCGTTCGAGGTCGAAGGCAGGCACATCGTCCTGCTCGACGACGTCCTCTACACCGGCCGCACCATCCGCGCGGCCGTCAACGAGCTCTACGACTTCGGCCGTCCGGCCAGCGTCGTCCTGGCGGTGCTGGTCGACCGGGGTGGCCGCGAATTGCCGATCGGCGCCAGCCTGGCGATGGCGACGATTGACCTGCCCGCCGGCCAGCGGCTGTCGCTGGCCCGCGACGACACCGGTCGCTTCAGCTTCGAGATCAGGACCTGAGGCCGGCCATGTTCGTTCGCCGCAACCCGCAGCTCAACCGCAACGACGAGCTGATCCACCTGCTGTCGATCGAGGGGCTGCCGGCGTCGATCGTCAACCACATCCTGGACACCGCGGGCACGTTCCTGAGCGTCAACGACCGCGACGTGAAGAAGGTGCCGCTGCTGCGCGG
This sequence comes from uncultured Burkholderiaceae bacterium, assembly GCA_964657365.1. Classification (GTDB taxonomy): domain Bacteria; phylum Pseudomonadota; class Gammaproteobacteria; order Burkholderiales; family Burkholderiaceae_C; genus Schlegelella_A. The sequence goes on along the minus strand of CAZZVH010000051.1, from coordinate 5,968 downwards.
CAAGAGCGTCTTCAATCTCTTCTTCGAGAACTCGACACGGACCCGGACGACGTTCGAGATCGCCGCCAAGAGGCTCTCTGCCGACGTCATCAACCTCGACATCGGCGCCTCGTCGACGGCCAAGGGCGAGAGCCTGCTCGACACCATCGCCAACCTCTCGGCGATGCATGCCGACATGTTCGTGGTGCGCCATTCCGAAAGCGGCGCGCCCTATCTCATCGCCCGCCACTGCGCGCCGCACGTCCACGTCGTCAACGCCGGCGACGGCCGGCATTCGCACCCGACGCAAGGCCTGCTGGACATGTACACGATCCGGCACTTCAAGAAAGACTTTCGCCAGCTGACGGTGGCGATCGTCGGCGACATCGTCCACTCGCGCGTCGCCCGCTCCGACATCCACGCCCTGACCACGCTCGGCGTGCCGGAGATCCGGGCGGTCGGCCCCAAGACGCTGGTGCCGGGCGACCTGAAGGAGATGGGCGTGCGCGTCTGCCACGACATGGCCGAGGGCGTGCGCGGCGCCGACGTGATCATCATGCTGCGCCTGCAGAACGAGCGCATGGGCGGCGCGATGCTGCCGAGCGCCGGCGAGTTCTTCAAGACCTTCGGCCTGAGTGCCGAGAAACTCGCGCTGGCCAAGCCCGATGCGATCGTCATGCACCCGGGGCCGATCAACCGCGGCGTCGAGATCGATTCCAGCGTCGCCGACGGCAGGCAGAGCGTGATCCTGCCGCAGGTGACCTTCGGCATCGCCGTGCGCATGGCGGTGATGTCGATCATCGCGGGGAACAGCGCATGAGGACTCTCGTCACCGGCGGGCGGCTGGTCGATCCGCTGAGCGGGCGCGACGAGGCGGGCACGATCGCCATCGCCGACGGGCGCATCGTCGCCGTCGGCCGCGACGTGCCGCGCGACTTCCACGCCGAGCGCAGCCTCGACGCGTCGGGCGCAGTCGTGGCGCCAGGGCTCGTCGACCTGTGCGCGCGGCTCGGCGAGCCGGGCCACGAACACGAAGGCATGCTGGAATCGGAGATGGCGGCGGCCGTCGCCGGCGGCGTCACCAGCCTGGTCTGCCCGCCCGACACCGACCCCGTGCTCGACGAGCCCGGCCTGGTCGAGATGCTCAAGTACCGCGCCCGCAGCCTCGACCTGGCGCGGCTCTATCCGCTCGGCGCCTTGACGCGCGGTCTCGCCGGCGAGGCGATCACCGAGATGGCCGAGCTGACGGAAGCCGGCTGCATCGGCTTCGGCCAGGCCGACGTCGCGATCCGCGACACGCTGGTGCTGCACCGCGCACTGCAGTACGCCGCCACGTTCGGCTACACCGTCTGGCTTCGGCCGAACGACGCCTGGCTCGGCAACGGCGTCGCCGCGAAGGGGCCGCTCGCGACGCGCATGGGCCTGTCCGGCGTGCCCGTGCTGGCCGAGACGATCGCGCTGGCGACGCTGTTCGAGCTGGTGCGCGACACCGGCGCCCGTGTCCATCTCGTGCGCCTGAGCAGCGCGGCGGGCATCGATCTGGTCCGTGCGGCGAAGGCCGAGGGCCTGCCGGTCACCTGCGACGCCAGCATCCACCAGCTACACCTGATCGACGTCGATATCGGCTACTTCGACGCGGCGACCCGTCTCGTCCCGCCGCTGCGCCAGCAGCGCGACCGCGACGCGATCCGTCGCGGCCTGGCCGACGGCACCATCGACGCGCTCGTCAGCGACCACACGCCGGTGGCCGACGACGCCAAGCAGCTGCCCTTCGCCGAAGCCGAGCCCGGCGCGACCGGCCTGGAGCTGCTGCTCGGGCTGGCGTTGAAATGGGGCGAGAGCGCAAAGCTCGGCCTGGCCCAGACCCTGGCGGCCGTGACGAGCCGGCCGGCGGCGGTGATCGCCGGTGCGTCGTCATCGCGCGACGCGCCGACAGGTCTTGTCGTCGGCGCTCCTGCCGATCTCTGCGTCTTCGATGCATCGGGCATCTGGCAGGTCGAGCCGTCGCGGCTGAAGAGTCGCGGCACCAACACGCCGTTCGCCGGCCACGAGCTGCACGGCGTCGTGCGCTGGACGCTGGTGGCCGGCCGCGTCGCCTACGAAGGCCCGGTTCCGGAGCAGCGCTCCGCCTGAGACGCGCCGGCCCGACGATGCGTCGTCTTCGCGCCGTCGTGCGGCTGCTGCGCTGCGTGCTGCACGGCGTGCATGGGCTGCTCATCGTGCTGGTCCGCTTTCCGTCGCTCGACCTCGCCGCACGCGAGGCCACGATCCGCTGGTGGTCGCTCGGCATGCTGCACCGCATCGGCATCACGCTGCGCGTCGAGGGCGAGCCGGCACCGGGCGGCGGCCTGCTCGTCGCCAATCACGTGTCCTGGCTCGACATCATGGTGATCCATGCCGTCGTGCCCGATGCGCGCTTCGTGTCGAAGGCCGACGTGCAGTCGTGGCCGCTCGTCTCGCGTCTCGTCGATTCGGCCGGCACGCTCTACATCGCCCGGGAGAAGAAGCGCGATGCCCGGCGGGTGGTGGAGACGATGACAGACGCGCTGGGCGCCGGTCAACGCGTCGCGATCTTCCCCGAAGGAACGACCTCGACCGGCCACGGCCTGCTGCCGTTCCACGCCAATCTCCTGCAGGCGGCCGTCGTCGCGAACGCGCCCATCCAGCCAGCGGCGCTCCGCTACTCGGATGCGAGCGACGCCGTCAGCGTCGCGGTGGAATTCATCGGCGCCACGACACTGGCGCAGAGCCTGTGGCGCTCGGCTTGCGGCGACGGCGTCGTCGCCCGGCTGGCACTGTTGCCGACGCGGCCGGTCGACGGCCTCGATCGGCGCGCCCTGGCGCTGCTGCTGCGCGCCGACATCGCGTCGGCGCTCGGCGTTCAGCTCGACATGCCCTGACGCGCGACGGCGGCGGCCGCTTTCGCCGCCGCCTCGGCGTCGCCGAGGTAGTAGTGGCGAATCGGCCTGAGCGCGTCGTCGAGCTCGTAGACGAGTGGGATGCCGTTCGGGATGTTGAGGCCGACGATGTCGGCGTCGCCGATGTCGTCGAGGTATTTCACCAGCGCCCGCATGCTGTTGCCGTGCGCCGAGACCAGGACGCGCTGGCCGGAGCGGATCGCCGGCGCGAGTGCGCCGTGCCAGAACGGGAGGACGCGCTCGACCGTGTCCTTCAGGCATTCCGTCAACGGCACCTGGGCCGGGTCGAGCGACGCATAGCGCGCGTCGCCCCGCTCGCTGCGCGCGTCGTCGGCGGCCAGCGCGGGCGGCGGCGTGTCGTAGCTGCGGCGCCAGGCGAGCACCTGCGCATCGCCGTACTGCTTCGCCGTCTCCGCCTTGTCGAGGCCCTGCAGGGCGCCGTAGTGCCGCTCGTTCAGCCGCCAGTCGTTCGTGACCGGCAGCCAGGTGGTGTCCATCTGGTCCAGCGCATGCCAGAGCGTCCAGATCGCCCGCTTCAGCACCGACGTCCAGGCGCGATCGAAAGCGTAGCCCTCGGCCTTCAGCAAGCGCCCGGCGGCTCGCGCCTGCTCGACGCCCATCGGCGTCAGGTCGACGTCGGTCCAGCCGGTGAAGCGGTTCTCGAGATTCCAGGTCGATTCGCCGTGGCGAACGAGGACGAGCTTGTGCATGCGATCGATCGATTCGTGCGCCCCTGCCGTCCAGCGCCAGGGAGGGCGATGGACGACGGGCCGGCGTGAGATGGACGCGAATTCTATAATTCGGGTTTTGCCGGACGGGCGATGACCTTGCCCCGCGCGCCCCTTGAACTTCTTCCTGCAGAACTGGTACCTGTTCGTCGCCGTGATCGTCTCCGGCGGCTTGCTGGCCTGGCCGTCGCTGCGTGACGCAGGCGGCGCAGCGCGCGTCTCGGCCGCCGACGCGGTGCAGCTCATCAACCGCCAGAAGGCCGTGCTGATCGACGTCAGCGACGCGGCCGAGTACGACGCCGGCCACGCGGTCGGCGCGAAGAGCGTGCCGCTGGCCGTCCTCGAGACGTCTCGCGACCTGCCGAAGAACAAGTCCCTGCCGCTGGTCGTGGTCTGCGCCACCGGCTCGCGTGCCTCGCGCGCCATCGCGGTCCTGAACAAGCTCGGTTTCGCCGACGCCCGCGTCCTGGCCGGTGGCCTGAATGCCTGGCGGGCCGCCAACCTCCCGGTCGAGAAGACCGCCACCGCCTGAGATCGGTCATGCAGACAGTGAAGATGTACAGCACGGGCTCGTGCCCGTATTGCCACCGCGCCAAGGCGCTGCTCAAGCAACGCGGCGTCGAGGCGATCGACGAGGTCCGCATCGACGAGCGGCCGGCCGAGCGCAAGACCATGATCGACCTGACGCAGCGCTACACGGTGCCGCAGATCTTCATCGGCGACACCCATGTCGGCGGCTGCGACGACCTGATGGCGCTCGACCGCGCCGGTCGCCTGGAGCCGCTGCTGACCGGCGCGACATAATCCGCGGCCCGGCGAGCCCGCCGGCGCCGATCCCCTGCCGCTCGACGAGCGGCGACCCACCTTTTCCCAAGAGCTTCGCATGGCCGACGACATCCAGAACGTTCCGACCTTCCAGATCCAGCGCATGTACCTGAAGGACCTGTCGCTGGAGCAGCCGAATTCGCCGCAGGTGCTGCTCGAGCAGGGCCAGCCGCAGGTCGAGATCAACCTCACGCTCGGCGCCGAGCCGATCAGCGACGGCATGTTCGAGGTCACCGTGATGGCGACCGTGACGACCAAGATCAACGACAAGGTGCTGTTCCTGGTCGAGGCCAAGCAGGGCGGCATCTTCGAGATCCGCAACATCCCGGAAGACCAGGTCAAGCAGATCCTCGGCATCGCCTGCCCGAACATCGTCTATCCGTATCTGCGCGCGATCGTCTCCGATGTCTGCACGCGTGCCGGCTTCCCGCCCGTCGTCCTGTCGGAAGTCAATTTCCAGGCGATGTTCGAAGCGCAGCGCGCCCAGGCCGACAGCCAGGCCGTCGGCGTGACGAACGGCTCGGGCGCCGCCGGCCTGGTGAACTGAGGCCCGGCCCGGCGCCATGAACCTCACGGTTCTCGGCGCGGGCGCCTGGGGCACGGCGATCGCCGTGCGCGCCTCGGCGACGCAGCAGGTGCGTTTGTGGGCGCGCGACGAAGCCCAGGTCGCGACGATGCGTTCGCTGCGGCGCAATCCGGCCTACCTGCCGGAGATCGTGCTGCCGCCGGCACTGCAGATCAGCAACGACATCGGCGCGTCCCTGCGGCACGCGCGTGGTGGCCTGGTGATCGTCGCGACGCCGATGGCCGCGCTCGCGGACATGCTGCGGCGCGTTGGCGCGGAGCCGGACGTCGGCATCCTCTGGTTGTGCAAGGGCTTCCAGGAGGCGACCGGCTGGCTCGGCCACGAGGTCGCGCGCGAGACGGCGCCGGGGGCACGGGTCGGCGTGCTGTCGGGCCCGAGCTTCGCCATCGAGGTCGCACGCGGCCAGCCCACCGCGCTGGTGGTGGCGAGCCACGACTCCCTGTTGTGCGAGGCCGCCGTCGATGCGCTGCATGCCGCCCACCTGCGCATCTACACCTCGACCGATCCGATCGGCGTCGAGGTCGGCGGCGCCGTCAAGAACGTGCTGGCGATCGCCACCGGCATCGCCGACGGCATGGCGCTCGGCATGAACGCGCGCGCGGCCCTGATCACCCGCGGCCTGGCCGAGATGACGCGGCTGGGCGTCGCTCTCGGGGCCCAGCCGGAGACCTTCACCGGCCTGTCGGGTCTCGGCGATCTCGTGCTCACCACCACCGGCGACCTGTCGCGCAACCGGCGCGTCGGCCTGCAGCTGGCCGCGGGAACGCCGCTGAAGCGCATCGTCGCCGAGCTGGGTCACGTCGCCGAGGGCGTGCGCAGCGCACCCATGGTGCTGCACCGGGCCCATGCCCGCGGCGTCGAGATGCCCATCGTCGATGCCGTCGTCCAGGTGCTCGACGGCCGGCTCGCGCCCGGCCAGGCGCTCGAGCAAC
>CAZZVH010000050.1:0-12768 GCA_964657365.1 uncultured Burkholderiaceae bacterium | reverse complement strand
CGAAGTGACTGCCGTCGGCCATGAATTCGCGCTTGAAGTCGTAGGAGGGATGGCGGGAAGACAGAACGGTCGCGCTCGCGCCTGGTGCCGCGTCGGCCCAGAATGCCTGGGCCTTGGAACCCCATAGAAGAAATACCGGAGGACGCTGAAGCCTGCACAGAACCTCGACGATTTCCTGAGTAAGCGCCTGCCAACCGCATGTCAGGTGGCTGCCGGAACGACCGACCTCGATGGTCAGCACGGGGTTGAGCAGGAGCACGCCCTGACGCGCCCAGGCATCGAGCGTCCACACCTCGGGGGGCGCAAAGGCACCCGGCCGGTCGGCCGCCAGGACCTCGAAGATCCTGGCCAGCGACCGTGGCCGGCCCTTGCCCGCGGAAAAGGCCAGGCCGTCCGCGTGTCCTGCGGTCGGATACGGGTCCTGGCCGACGATCACGACCTTCACCGCATCCGGCGCGACCAGGCGCAAGGCGCGAAATGGATCGTCGGGCGCGATCGGACGATCGGCCGACGCCGCCTCGACGCAACGCCGGACGGCGTCGAGCCTGTCCCGCGTCCAGCCGGGCAGCACCGCGGCCCAGGCCGGCGGCAGCGACGCGAACGCCGCGCCGAGGTCGGCCGCCTTCACCGGATCAGGGTCGCCAACGCCATTCCGGGGTCGGGCGCGCGCATGAACGCTTCGCCGACCAGGATGGCGTGCACGCCTTCGCGCCGCAGGCGTTCGACGTCGGCGGGCACGTGGATCCCGCTCTCGCTCACCACGAGCTTGCCCGAAGGCACCCACTCCAGCAGGCGGACGGTCGTGTCCAGCGAGACCTCGAAGGTGCGCAGATCGCGGTTGTTGATGCCGAGCAACGGCGTCGACAGGCGCGCGGCGCTGTCGAGCTCGGCCCGGTCGTGGACCTCGACGAGCACCGCCATGCCGAGCTCGGCGGCCGTCGCCTCGAAGTCGGCGTGCTGGCTGTCGTCGAGGATCGCGGCAATGAGCAGGATGCAGTCCGCCCCCATCGCCCGCGCCTCGAACAACTGGTAGGCGTCGATCATGAAGTCCTTGCGCAGGACGGGCAGCTCGCAGGCGCCGCGCGCCGCTTCGAGCGCCGCTGTCGAACCCTGGAAGAAGGTCGCGTCGGTCAGCACGCTGAGCGCGGCGGCGCCGTGCCGGGCGTAGCTCTCGGCGATCTCGGCCGGCCGGAAATCCTCGCGCAACACGCCCTTGCTCGGGCTCGCCTTCTTCACTTCGGCGATCACCGACACGCCGCCCCTCGCGATCCTGCCGCGCATGGCGCCGACGAAATCGCGCTGCCCGCCGAGCGCCTCGGCATCGCCCCGGATCGAGACAAGGCTGCGATGCCGGCGCGACTTCGAGACCTCGTCGCGCTTGACCTCGACGATCTGGCGAAGGATGTCGCTCATCCCGTCAGGCCTTCGCCCGGGCGGCCGAAAAAGCGATGAATTCGTCGAGCTTGGCGCGCGCCCGGCCGTCGGCGATGGCGCCGCTCGCCAGCTCCACGCCGGCCTCGATGCTGGCCGCGACGTTGGCGGCGTACAGCGCGGCGCCGGCGTTGAAGGCGACGATGTCGCGCGCCGCGCCCGGCTCGTTGCCGAGCACCGATTCGAGCATCGCCATCGACGCGGCCGGCGTCTCGACGCGCAGCGCCCGGTTGCTCGCCATCGTGAAGCCGAAGTCTTCCGGGTGGATCTCGTATTCGCGGATCTCGCCGTCCTTCAGCTCGCCGACCATGGTCGCGGCGCCGAGCGAGATCTCGTCCATTCCGTCCTTGCCGTAGACCACCACGGCATGCTCGGCGCCGAGCCGCTGCAGCGCCCGCACCTGGATGCCGACCAGATCGGGGTGGAAGACGCCCATCAGGATGTTGGGCGCATCGGCCGGGTTGGTCAGCGGGCCGAGGATGTTGAAGATGGTCCGCACGCCGAGCTCCTTGCGCACGGCCGCGACGTTCTTCATCGCCGGATGATGATTGGGCGCGAACATGAAGCCGATGCCGGTCGCTTCGATCGAGGCGGCGATCGCCTCGGGCGACAGCGCCAGCGAGAGGCCGAGCGCTTCGAGCACGTCGGCGCTGCCCGATTTACTGCTGACGCTGCGGCCACCGTGCTTGCTGACCCGGGCGCCGCAGGCCGCGGCGACGAACATGGCGCAGGTCGAGATGTTGAAGGTGTGCGAGCCGTCGCCGCCGGTACCGACGATGTCGACGAGGTGGGTGCGGTCCTTCACCTCCACCTTCGACGAGAACTCGCGCATCACCTGGGCTGCCGCCGTGATCTCGCCGATCGTCTCCTTCTTGACGCGCAGGCCGACCAGCATCGCCGCCATCATCACCGGCGACATCTCGCCGCCCATGATGCGGCGCACCAGCGAGAGCATCTCGTCGTGGAAGATCTCGCGGTGGTCGATGGTGCGCGAGAGCGCGTCGGAGTTCGAGATCGGCATCGTCGTGGCGTCGGTGGCTGGTTCAGGCGTGCAGGTAGTCGCGCATCGCCGCGACGGCGCGGTCGACACCGTCGGCGTCGACATCGAGATGGGTCACGAATCGCAATCGATAGAGGCCGGTGGCGAGAATGCCATGCGCCTTCAGGTGCTCCATCAGGCCGGCGGCGCGATCGCTCTTCAGGTCGGCGAAGACGATGTTGGTCTGCGGCGGCTCCACGGTGAGGCCGGGAATGCCCTGCAGCCCCGCGGCCAGGCGCTCGGCGAGCGCATGGTCGTCGGCGAGCCTCGCGACGTGGTGGTCGAGCGCATGCATCGCCGCGGCAGCGACGATGCCCGCCTGGCGCATGCCGCCGCCGACCATCTTCCGCCAGCGGTGGGCGGCGCGGATGAAGCGGCGCGAGCCGACCAGCGCCGAGCCGACCGGTGCGCCGAGGCCTTTCGAGAAACAGACCGAGACGCTGTCGAAGGGCGCAGCGATCGCGGCCGCCGGAACGCCCAGCTTGACCGCCGCGTTGAAGAGCCGGGCGCCATCGAGATGGGTGACGAGGTCGCGCTTCCTGGCCAGCGCCGTCGCCGCCTCGAGGTAGGAAACCGGCAGCGCCTTGCCGCCGATCGTGTTCTCGAGGCAGAGCAGGCGGCTCTTCGCGAAGTGGTCGTCGTCGGGCTTGACGGCCGCCTCGATGCTCGCGAGCGAGAGCGAGCCGTCGGCCTCGTGCTCGAGCGGCTGCGGCTGCACGCCGCCGAGCGCGGCGCCGCCACCGCCTTCCCAGCGGTAGGTGTGCGCCATCTGGCCGACGATGTACTCGTCGCCCCGGCCGCAGTGGCTGAGGATCGCCACCAGGTTGCTCTGCGTGCCGCTGGCGACGAACAGCGCCGCTTCCTTGCCGAGCATGGCCGCGATCCGGTCCTGCAGCGCGTTGACGCTCGGGTCGTCGCCGAACACGTCGTCGCCGACCGGCGCATCCGCCATCGCCGCGCGCATCGCGGCGGTCGGCCGGGTCACCGTGTCGCTGCGCAAGTCCACGACGTTCATGACGACGCCTCCAGGAAATTCTTCAGCATCGCGTGGCCGTGCTCGGTGAGGATGGATTCCGGATGGAACTGAACGCCCTCGAGCGGCAGGCGCGTGGCCGCAAGCTCCCGGTGGCGGACGCCCATGATCTCACCGTCTTCGCTGGTCGAGGTCACGTCGAGCACCGATGGCAGGCTGGCGCGCTCGATCGCCAGCGAGTGGTAGCGGACGACATCGAACGCGGCGGGCAGGCCGGCATAGATACCGCGGCCGTCGGTGCTCAAGCGGCTCGACTTGCCGTGCATCTGCCGCGCGGCGCGCACGATCCGGCCGCCGAGCGCCGCGCCGATCGCCTGGTGACCGAGGCAGACGCCGAGGATCGGCAGCCTGCCCGTGAAGGCGCGGATGGCGTCGACGCAGACGCCGGCCTCGGCGGGCGAGCACGGCCCGGGCGACAGCAGGAGCCGCGCCGGCGCCAGCGCGCCGATCTCGTCGACCGTGATCTCGTCGTTGCGGACGACGCGCACGTCTTCGCCGAGCTCGCCGAAGTACTGCACCAGGTTGTAGGTGAACGAGTCGTAGTTGTCGATCATCAGCAGCATGACGCGCTCCTCGCGGCGTGGCCGGAGCGGACGGCCCGCATGCCGCGGCCGATGCCGCGCATTCCGCCACACCGCCAGACCGCGGCGGTGTGCCACGCGGGCCGCGAATGCGGCATAAACGCTGACTCTGTTCGACGCCGCACCATGAACGATTCCACCCGCACCGCCCGACCCGCGCTCGATGCGCGCACCCTTCTCGCACTCGCCGCCGGCCTGGCCATGGGCCACGTCGTCGCCGCGCTCGCGGAGCTCTCGGCCACGTCGAGCCTGGCGATGCCCTCGGCGATCGTGTTCCTGCTGTCCGGCTCGGCCGCGACGGTCTGCGCGCTGGCGTCGCTGCCGCGGCCGCGCTGGGTCGGCCCGCGCTTCGGCCTCTGGTTCACCGCCGTCGGTGCCGGCCTGCTCGGCGCGCTCGCGCCGCCGCTGCTGTTCTGAGCGGCGCGCATCAGAAGCCCTCCTCGACGACTTCCGCCGCGCGGATCAAGGCCCGCGCCTTCGCTTCCGTCTCCTGCCATTCGAGCTCGGGCACCGAATCGGCGACGACCCCGGCGGCCGCCTGGACGTAGAGCGTCCCGTCCTTGACGATGCCGGTGCGGATCGCGATGGCCACGTCCATGTCGCCCGCGAAGCTCAGGTAGCCGCAGGCGCCGCCGTAGAGGCCGCGCTTGACCGGCTCGAGCTCGTCGATGATCTCCATCGCCCGCACCTTGGGCGCGCCGGTGAGAGTGCCGGCCGGGAAGGTCGCCTTCAGCACGTCGAGGTTGCGCATGCCGTCCTTCAGCAAGCCCTCGACGTTGCTGACGATGTGCATGACGTGCGAGTAGCGCTCGACCACGAAGGCTTCGGTCACCTTGACGCTGCCCGTCTTCGCGATCCGGCCGATGTCGTTCCTCGCCAGGTCGATCAGCATCAGGTGCTCGGCGCGCTCCTTCGGATCGGCCAGCAGCTCGGCCTCGAGCGCCTTGTCGAGCTCGGGCGTGGCGCCGCGCGGCCGGGTGCCGGCGAGCGGGCGGATCGTCACCTTGTCGCCGTCGGGCGTGTGCTCCTGCCGCACCAGGATCTCCGGCGAGGCGCCGATCACCTGGAACGCGCCCATGTCGTAGAAGAACATGTAGGGCGACGGGTTCAGCGCGCGCAGCGCACGGTAGAGGCTGAGCGGCGCGCCGTCGTAGCGCTTCGTCAGGCGCTGTCCCACCTGCACCTGCATCATGTCGCCGGCGGCGATGTATTCCTTGGCCCGCAGCACGGCGGCGAGGTAGTCGGCCTTGCCGAACTCGCGCTCGACCGGATGCCCGGCGGATCGATGCACCGCCGGCGCGGTGACGCTGGTCTTCAGCGTCTCGGTCAGCGCGGCGAGGCGCCGTTGCGCCTGCGCCCACGCGCCGGGAACGGCCGGGTCGGCGTAGACGATCAGGTAGAGCCGGCCCGACAGGTTGTCGATGACCGCGAGCTCCTCGCATTGCAGCAACAGGATGTCTGGCGTGTCGATGCCGCCGTCTTTCCAGGTCCTCGCCAGCCGCGGCTCGATGTAGCGGACCGCGTCGTAGCCGAAGTAGCCGGCGAGGCCGCCGCAGAAGCGCGGCAGGCCGGGCCGGAGCGCGACCTTGAAGCGCTCCTGCCAGCCGGCGATGAAGTCGAGCGGATTGCCCTCGTGGGTCTCGACCACGGCGCCGTCGGTGACGACTTCGGTGCGAAAGCCGCTGGCCCGCAGCAGCGTGCGGGCCGGCAGGCCGATGAACGAGTAGCGGCCGAAGCGCTCGCCGCCCACCACCGACTCGAGCAGGAAGCTGAGGCTGCCGTCGTCGGTGCCGCCGCGGGCGAGCTTCAGGTAGAGCGAGAGCGGCGTCTCGAGATCGGCGAAGGCCTCGGCCGTCAGCGGGATGCGATTGAAGCCTTGCTGCGCGAGGCCGTCGAATTCTTGTTCGGTCATGGTCGTCCTGGGCGGGGCGGCTCGTGCCGCCGACGCTTGTCGATGCCTGCCGGAGGCGGGCCCGGCATCGCATTCCGGGAGGGCGGTCGGAGGACCGCCACGTTCGATGGCCGCCGCGCGAAGCGACGGCTGCCGGCCGGGCTAGCGGTGCGCTAGCAGCGGCCGAATCGCGGGCAGCGCCGCCAGGGCCAGGCTCCCCGGTCTGGCGACCTCTCGGCAATCGTGTCGGCAAGCGTGTCGAACGTGACCATCGCAAAAGTGTAGCAGCGCCCTCACGCCGAGGTGACCGGGATGCCGCGGAACTGCCCCGCCACCGCGGCGCCGACAGGCTTGGGATAGCGCACCGGATCGAACCGGTTGAGCAGCTCCTTCTCGCGGGCACGGGCGATCGCCAGGCTGGCCAGCTTGACGTGGCCGTAGCCACGGATCGAGGCCGGGACGCTGGCGATCGCCACCGCGACGGCGAGGCGTTCTTGCGCGAGGCCGCCCAGCAGCTCGCCGACGCGCGTCTCGTACTCGTCGACCAGGCGCCGCTCGAGCCGGCGCTCCTCGGTGCGGCCGAACGGATCGAACGGCGTTCCGCGCAGCACCTTGCCGCGCGCGAGCACCCGCAGCATCGGCAACAGCCAGGGGCCGAAGCGCTTCTTCGTCGGTGCAGCGGCGCGGCTGCCGGCCTTCGGCTTCACGAGCACCGGCGGCGCCATGTAGAACTCGAGCGTCGGCGCGCCGTCGAACTGCTCCGCCAGTTGCTTCTCGAACGTGCCGTCGGTGTAGAGACGCGCGACTTCGTACTCGTCCTTGTAGGCCATGAGCTTGCGCATGTGTTCGGCGACGGCGCGCGTCAACGGCAGGTCGATGCCGGTCTCGGCCTCGGCACCGGTCCCGTCACCGGAGAGCGACGCTTCACGCTCGCGGACCGCATCGACCAGGCGCCGATAGCGCTCGACGTAGCGCGCGTTCTGATACCCGGCGAGGAAGCGCGACGACCGTTCGACCAGTGCGTCCAGCGTTTCCGGCTGCACGTCGTGCGGGTCCGGCTCCTGCAGCAGCTCGCGGCAGGCGACCGGGTTCGCGGCGGCGAGCCGGCCGAGCGCGAAAGCAGCCTTGTTGGTCTCGACGGCGACGCCGTTGAGCTCGATCGCCCGCTGCATCGCCGCCAAACTGACCGGCACCAGCCCGCGTTGCCAGGCGTAGCCCATCGCCAGGATGTTGGAGACGATCGAGTCGCCGAGGAACTGCTCGGCCAGCGCCTGTGCGTCCATGGTCTCGAGCCGCTCGGCGCCGGCGGCGAAGGCGATCTTCTCGAGCAGCGCGTCGACCTTCAGGCTCGCGTCGGGGTTCGAGAGCGACTCCGCGACCGGGATCTCGTGCGTGTTGGCCAGTACCCGCGTGCGGCCGTGGCGCACGGTCTGCAAGGCATCGGCGGACGCGGCGACCACCACATCGCAGGCGAGTACCGCATCGGCCTGCTGCGCGTCGATGCGAACCTGGTTCAGCGCCTCCTTGTCCTGCGCCAGCCGCACGAACGAGAGCACCGAGCCGCCCTTCTGCGCGAACCCCATGAAATCGAGGACGCTGGCGGAGTGCCCTTCGAGATGCGCCGCCATCGCGATCACGGCGCCAACCGTGACGACGCCCGTGCCGCCGACGCCGGTGACGAGCAGGTCGTACGGCCCGGTCCACACGTGCGGAGACGGCAACGCCAGCTTCTCGACCAGCGCCGAGAAGCGCGCCGCGCCCGGCCCGGCCAGCGCACCCGCCCGCTTCTTCAGCGTGCCGCCGACGACGCCGACGAAGCTCGGGCAGAAGCCCTTGGCGCAGGAATAGTCCTTGTTGCAGCTCGACTGGTCGATCCTGCGCTTGCGCCCGAGCGGCGTCTCGGTCGGCACCACGGCGACGCAGTTCGACTGCACCGAGCAATCGCCGCAGCCTTCGCACACGCGCGTGTTGATGAAGAGCCGGCGTGCCGGGTCGACCAGCTCGCCCTTCTTGCGCCGGCGCCGCTTCTCGGCGGCGCAGGTCTGCTCGTAGATGAGGATGGTGACGCCCTTCATCTCGCGCAGGCGCCGCTGCACGCCGTCGAGCGCGTCGCGGCCGTGGAACTCGGTGCCGGCGGGAAAGCGGTCGTGCGTGCCGTCGTACTTGGCGATGTCGTCCGACAGCACCACGACCTTCGTCGCGCCTTCGGCCTCGACCTGGCGGGCGATGCCGTCGACGGTGATGGTGCCGTCGACCGGCTGGCCGCCGGTCATCGCGACCGCGTCGTTGAAGAGGATCTTGTAGGTGATGTTGGTCTTCGCCGCGATCGCCTGGCGGATCGCCAGGTAGCCCGAGTGGTAGTAGGTGCCGTCGCCGAGGTTCTGGAAGACGTGCGGCACCTTGGTGAACTGCGAGTGCGAGACCCAGTCGACGCCCTCGCCGCCCATCTGGATCAGGCCGGCCGTGTCGCGGTCCATCCAGGAGGCCATGAAGTGGCAGCCGATGCCGGCCTGCGCGCGTGAGCCGTCGGGCACCTTGGTCGAGGTGTTGTGCGGGCAGCCGGCGCAGAAGTACGGCAGGCGCTTGACCGAATCGCCGGCGTTGGACAGCAGCGACGGCGGCGTGAAGTCGACGACGAGGTGTCGCCTGTCGAGCTGCGGGAAGCGGGCGGCGAGCCAGTCGGCGACGATCTCGATCAGCCGCGACGGGCGCAGCTCGCCGAGCTCGGAGATCAGCGCCTTGCCGGCCGCGTCGCGCTTGCCGACGATGGCCGGGCGAACGGTCGCGTTGTAGAAGAGGTCGCGCAACTGCGTCTCGACGACCGCGCCCTTCTCCTCGACGACGAGGATCTCGCCCAGGCCCGCGGCGAACGCCTCGAGCCGGGTCGGCTCGAGCGGGTACGACAGGCCGACCTTGTAGAGGCGAACGCCCGCTGCGGCCAGCGCCTCGAGCGGGATGTCGAGCCGGCGGAAGACCTCGAGCAGGTCGAGATGGGCCTTGCCGCAGGTGACGATGCCGACGGTCGCCGCGTCGGAGACGACGACATGCCGGTCGATCGAATTCACGCTCGCGAACGCGCGCACCGCATCGAGCTTCGCGTGCAGGCGCTCCTCGATCTTCAGCGAGGGCAGGTCCGGCCAGCGGTAGTGCAGGCCGTCGGCCGGGCGCACGAACCCGGTCGCGGCGTCGACCTCGGCGGAGCTCTTCCAGGCGGCGACACGCGCGTTGGTCTCGTCGAGATCGACGGTCGAGCCGCTCTCGACCACTTCCGACAGCGCCGTCAGGCCGACCCAGTTGCCGGAATGGCGCGAGAGCGCCCATCCGTAGAGACCGAACTCGAGGTACTCGGCGACGTTGGCCGGCGCCACCACCGGCATGTGCCACGACTGCATCGTCACGTCGCTCTGGTGCGGCATCGACGACGAGACGCAGCCGTGGTCGTCGCCCGCCACCACCAGCACGCCGCCGTGCGGCGAGGAGCCATAGGCGTTGCCGTGCTTGAGCGCATCGCCGGCGCGGTCGACGCCCGGACCCTTGCCGTACCACATGGCGAACACGCCATCGGCCGTGCGCTCGGGGTCGGACTCGACGCGCTGCGTGCCGAGCACCGCGGTCGCGCCGAGCTCCTCGTTGATGGCTGGCAGGAACTTCACGCCGGCGGCGTCGAGCAGCTTCGCCGCCTTCCAGGCCTGCTGGTCGACCATGCCGAGCGGCGAGCCACGGTAGCCGCTGATGAACCCCTGCGACGCGACGCCGCGCGCTGCATCGCCGGCCGCCTGCATCAGCGGCAGGCGGATCAGCGCCTGCGTGCCGGTCAGGAAGACGACGCCGGAGCCGGCCGCGAGGTTGTCGGCGAGTCGGTAGTCGGGGCGAACGAGGGTGGCTGACGTGTCGATCCGATGCAGGAGCCCGGAAAGACCGGGCCGGAGACGCAATCTACGCCCGGCCGCGAAGAATGTGCTTCTTTCTGTGTCGCACAATGGCCGCCTCGTGGAATGGAAATGCCGTTTGTGCGGCATGCACAGCATGATCGTTCTCGACGCGAAGGACCACGCGATCCTCGACGCCCTGCAGCGCGACTCGCGCCAGACGGTGCAGCAGCTCGCCGCGGCGGTCGGCCTGACGTCGACGCCGTGCTGGAAGCGCGTCAAGGCGATGGAGGCGGCCGGCGTCATCCGCGGCTACGGCGCGGTGATCGACCGCGAGAGCGTCGGCCTGGCGCTGTGCGTCGTCGCCGAGGTCAACCTGACGCAGCACAACGAGAACACGGTGCGGCAGTTCGAGCGCGCCGTCGCCGCCTGCCCGCAGATCGTCGCCTGCTACAGCACCACCGGCGGCGCCGACTACAGCATGAAGGTGCTGGTGCCCGACATCCGCACCTACGAGACCTTCCTGCACGAGACCGCGTTCCGCCTGCCCGGCGTGACGCACATCCGCTCGAGCGTGGTGCTGAAGGAGATCAAGGCCGAGGCCGGGGCGCCCCTGCCGACGGGCTCCGTCGCAGCACCGCCTCGAGCTGCTCGATCTCGTTCAGCAGGTCGAGCGCCAGCGCGACGCCCGGCGCGTTGAGATCGAGGTCGCGCGTCAGCCGCATCGCGACGCGCACCCGCCGCAGCGACGAGCCGGCGAAGCGCCACTCGTCGCTCGATGCACCGATCGGCTGCAGCACGCCCTCGCTGACCCAGAGCGCGATGTGCGACTCGGTGACGTGGACCGCACGCGACAGCTCGACGGTGGTGAGCGTCGGCTCGTCGTCGACGACGATGCCGCGCAGCCCGATGCGACCCGTGGCGTCCATGCATCAACCTCCACGGGGCGAGCGTGGCGCGAAGCCGGCGAAGGCCTCGGCCATCGCCGTGTAGGCGTCGCGCGACTTGTCGGTGTCGGCGGGCGGCAGCGCGATCGTGATCACCGCGTAGAGATCGCCTGCAGCCACGCTGGCCTTGGCCGACGGCAGGCCGCGACCCTTCAGGCGCAACTTGCGGCCGGCGGCGGAGCCCTTCGGAATCGTCAGCTGGACCGTGCCTTCCGGCGTCGAGGTCTCCACGCTCGCGCCGAGCGCCGCCTCCCAGGGAGCCAGCGGCAGGTCGACGTAGACGTCGGCGCCGTCGAGCCGGAAGCGCGGATGCGGCTTGAACTCGATCTCGAGGTAGAGGTCGCCGGCCGGCGCACCGCCGGACCCGGGCGTGCCCTGGCCGGACAGGCGCAGGTTCTGCCCGGCGCGGATGCCGCGCGGGATGTGCACGTCGAGCTGCCGGTCTTCCAGCACGACACGGCCGTCGGGCCCTTCCTTCGGCGCGCGGAGCGAGATGCTGCGTTCGGCACCGTGGTATGCGTCCTCGAGGTCGATCAGCACCTTGGCGTGGTGGTCCTCGCCCTGGACGGCGGCGTTGCGGCGCGGGCCGCCTCGCGCGCCACGGCCGCCCGACCGTGCGCCGAACAGCGACTCGAAGAAGTCGCTGGTGTCGAAGTCGCCACCGCCGAACGAGCCGGAAAAGCCGCCGCCCTGGCCGCGCGGCGCGCCGCCTCGAAACTCGAAGCCTTCGTCCCAGTTGGGCGGCGGCTGGAAGTCCTGGCCGGCCTTGAAGCCCTTGCCGACCTGGTCGTAGGCGGCCCGCTTCTCGGCGTCCTTCAGGACCTCGTTGGCCTCGTTGATGTCCTTGAACTTCGCCTCGGCGTCGGGCAGCTTGCTGACGTCTGGGTGGTACTTGCGGGCGAGCTTGCGAAAGGCCTGCTTGATCTCGTCCTGGGTCGCCGTCTTCGCGACGCCGAGGGTCTCGTAGTAGTCCTTGTATTGCATCTGGCGGCGGCGTCCTGCTCAGTGCGCCGGCACGGACAGGGCAAGGCCGCGGTCGGACGGGCCGGGCGGGTCCGATGCCATCGGCCCGCCGCACGCCGGCATCAGCGCCTCGGTCGAGGCCTGCAGGGTGACGTGGCCGATCGCGAAGCGCGCCTTCATCCGGTCGGCGGCGGTGCGGAAGAACGCGTCGTCGGGATGGCCGGCGGGCATGACGACATGGGCCGTCAGCACCACCTCGGTCGTGCCGCTGGCCCAGACGTGCAGGTCGTGCACGCAGTCGACGCCGGGCAGCGCCTCGAGCTCGCCACGCACCGCATCGAGATCGATCGAGCTCGGCACGCCGTCGAACATCAGGTGCAGCGAATCGACGAACAGGCGCCAGGTGCCGATGACGATGACGATCGCGATCGCCAGGCTGGCAATCGGGTCGACCCACAGCCAGCCCTGCCAGAGCACGAGCGCGCCGGCGACCACGACGCCGGCCGAGACCACCGCGTCGGAGGCCATGTGCAGGAAGGCGCCGCGGATGTTGATGTCGTCGTGCCGGCCGCGCATGAAGAGCAGCGCGGTGCCGAGGTTGACGAAAATGCCGATCGCGGCGATCACCATCACGGTGATCGGCTGCATCGCCTCGGGCGTCTGCAGGCGGCCGATCGCGGCCCACGCGAGCGAGCCCATCGCGACCAGCAGCAGCAGCGCGTTGGAGAAGGCAGCCAGGATCGAGGCGCGCTTCCAGCCCCAGGTATGGCGCTCGTCGGGCTGCAGGCGCCCGGCGAACGCGCCGGCCCAGGCGAGCACGAGGCCGAGCACGTCGCCGAGGTTGTGGCCGGCATCGGCGAGCAGCGCCAGCGAATCGACGCGCCAGCCGTAGAACGCCTCGATCGCCACGAACGCCGTGTTGACGGCGATGCCGATGGCGAAGGCGCGGTCGTGGCGCGCCGGCCCGTGCGAATGGCCGTGGCCGCCGTGCACATGGAGCGCGGCGGGCCCGGG
>CAZZVH010000049.1:0-12949 GCA_964657365.1 uncultured Burkholderiaceae bacterium | reverse complement strand
ATGGGGGTGTGGGTCTTGGCGCGTGTGGGAGGCGCCGAGAAGCGCAGGGCGCATGGCCGCGCGCGCAGCGCGCTTCCACATCTGACTTGCCGCATCTGTTTGAGCGCAGTGACCGAAGGGAACGTAGCGAGTTATGCGGCAGGCCATGCGACCGAGCATCGCAGGGCAGTCGTCGCGCAGCGGCGACCGCCTCCGTCTCGCGCCAAGGCCCGCGCCCCCACGCCTGCGCCGCTCGGTGCCACGAGCACCGGGCACGAACATCACAGTACCCTCCTCGGATCCAGCGCATCCCGCAACCCATCGCCGACGAAGTTGATGCACAAGACGGCAAGAAAGATCGCTGTCCCGGGGAACATCGCCCAGTGCGGCGCGATGTCGAGGTATTCCTTGCTGTCGAAGAGGATGCGGCCCCAGGTCGGGATGTCGGGCGGGAAGCCGAGGCCGAGGAAGGAGAGGGTCGACTCGGCGATGATGGCCGCGGCCACGTCGATCGTGCCTGCGACGATCACTGGCCCCAGCGCGTTGGGCAGGATGTGGCGGATCACCTGGCGCGGCACCGAGGCGCCGAGCGCGCGCGCCGCTTCCACGAATTCCTTCTCCCGCAACGAGAAGAACTGGGCCCGGACGAGCCGCGCCACCGGCATCCAGCGGAAGCCGCCGATCACGAACACGATCAGCAGGAAGACGCCGACCTCGGGGCCGAACACGGCCTTCAGCGTCTCCCGGAACAGGTAGATCAGGATCAGCAGCAGCGGCAGCTGCGGCAGCGAGAGGAACAGGTCGGTGAACCACATCAGCGCGCCGTCGACGGCGCCGCGCGAGATGCCGGCGATGGCGCCGATGGTGACGCCCACGAGCATCGCCATCAGCATGGCCGCCAGGCCGACGGCGAGCGAGATGCGGCCGCCGTAGAGCATGCGGGCGAAGATGTCCTGGCCGAGATCGTCGGTGCCGAAGGGGTGGGCGAGCGTCGGCGTCTGCAGCCGCGCCGTGAAGTCGATGTCGTTGACGGTGAGCTTCCAGAGCAGCGGCCCGAGCGTGACCATCAGCACCATCGCCGCGAGCACCGCGAGCGACAGCACGGCGAGACGGTGCCGGCGGAAGCGCCGCCAGGCCTCGAGCCACGGCGACGCGCCGCGCGCCACGGCGCTAGCGGAAGCTGATGCGGGGGTCGAGCCAGCCATAGAGAAGATCGGCGATCAGGTTGAAGAGGATCACGAGGCAGGAAAAGACGAAGGTGACGGCCATCACCACCGGCGTGTCGTTGCGCAGGATGGCGTCGATGAGCAGCGAGCCGATGCCGGGGATACGGAAGATCTGCTCGGTGACGATGGCGCCGCCGAAGACCTGCGGCATGGTCAGGGCGACGAGCGTGACCACCGGGATCAACGCGTTGCGCACGACGTGCTTCATGATCACGGCCCATTCCTTCAGGCCCTTGCTGCGCGCCGTCGTCACGTATTCGAGCCGGATCACGTCGAGCATCGCCGAGCGCACATAGCGCGTCCAGCTGGCGCCCTGGAACAGGCCGAGCACGACGATCGGCATGATCGATTGCCTGAGCTGGTCCCACCACCAGTGCCAGCCGGTCGACGCGAGGTCGGCGCGGAACACGAACGGCAGCCAGTCGAGCTTGATCGAGAACAGCAGGATCAGCAGCAGGCCGGTGAAGAAGGTGGGCAGCGAGAAGCCGACGAAGGCGAGCGTGCTGGCGATCCTGTCGAACCACGAATAGGGCCGGGCCGCCGAGTAGATCCCGACGGGCAGGGCGACCGCCAGCGCCAGCACCTGGGACGCGCCGATCACGGCGAGCGTCACCGGGACGCGCTGCCAGATGAGGGTGTCGACGTCGACGCGGCTGATGAAGGAGAAGCCCCAGTCGCCCTTCAGCATGGCGAGCAGCCAGTGGAAGTAGCGCAGCCAGATCGGATCGTCGAGGCCGAACTTGGCGCGCAGCGTCTCGCGCACCTCGGGCGGGATGTTCGGGTTCAGCGCCATGTCGCCGAACGGGTCGCCGGGCGCCAGCGCCAGCACCGTGAACAGCACGATGCTGATGCCGAGCAGGCTCGGCAACGCCAGCAGCAGGCGCCGCAGGAGGAAGTGCCCCACGGCGGGATCCGGAGCGTCCTAGGAACCGCGAGAAGGCGGGCTCAGGCTTCCCGGTACCAGCCGTTGATCTGCGAGAAATCGAGGTCCCAGCCCGACAGCGTGGTCACGAGCTTCAGCGCCGCGCCGCGCACGCGCGGCCGGCTGATGAGCGGGATGATGATGTTGTCGTTCACCACCATGTCGTTGCACTTGATGTAGATCGCCGCCCGTTTGACCGGATCGAGCTCGGTCTCGCCAGAGTGGTACAGCGCGTCGTACTCGGGGTTCATCCAGCGGCAGATGTTCCGGCCCTGCCACTTGTTGGCCTTCTGCGAGATCTCGGTCGAGAGGTACTGGTCCATGAAGCGCTGCGCGTCTGGCTGCGTCATGTTCGTGGTGTACATCTGCAGGTCGGCCCAGAACTTCGGATAGGTGTCGGGGTTGGCGACGTCGGTCGAGAAGAACACCGAGGCGGTGACCGACTTGAGCTCGAGGTCGATGCCGGCCTTCTGAGCCGCCTGCTTGAAGACCGCCTGCTCCTTCTGCCGGGTCGGGTTGATGGAGGTCTGGAAGACGAACTTCATCTTCTTGCCGCCCTTCTCCCGGATGCCGTCGCTGCCGCGCTTCCAGCCGGCGCCGTCGAGCAGCGTGTTCGCCTTGTCGACGTTGAATTCCCACTTCGTGTTCGGCGAGCGGAACCGCGGCGGGTTGTTCATGAAATTGCCGGTCGCCAGCCCGGTGCGGCCGTAGATGAAATCCTGCATCGCCTTGCGGTCGGCGAGCAGCGCCATCGCCTGCCGCACGACCGGGTCGCTGAAGGCGAAGTGGTGGCTCTTCGCGCTCGCCCGTTCGCCCTCGACCTCGTTGACCGGGTCGGTGATGTTGACCTGCATGAACTCGATGTCGCCGCTCGGCACGATGTGGACCTTGCCCTTGCCGCCGGCCTCCATGCGCTTGAGCACTTCGTCCTCGACCTGCAGGTTCCACGCGTAGTCGTACTCGCCGGTCTGCAGCACCGCGCGCGCGGCCGAGGTGGCGTCGCCGCCACCCTTCATCTCGATGCTGTCGAAGAACGGCTGGTTGGCGACGTGGTAGCTCGTGTTGATGGTGCCGAGGACGATGTCGCCCGGCTTGAAGTCGACGAACTTGTAGGGCCCGGTGCCGACCGGCTTCAGGTTCGTGGGTGCGTCGCGCGACTTCGCGCCCGTGTAGGCGCTGAACAGGTGCTTGGGGATGATCATCCCCTCGGCCGCGACGAAGGTGGTCGCCCAGAACGGCGTCGGCTTGCGGAACGAGACGAGGATCGTGTAGTCGTCGACCTTGGTGACGGTGACGCCGTTGTAGACGCCGACGGTGACGGTCGCCGTGGCCGGGTCGCGGGCGTACTCCCAGGTGAAGACGCAGTCGTCGGCGGTGAAGGGCTTGCCGTCGTGCCAGGTGACGCCCTTCTTCAGCCGCCAGCGCACGACCTTGCCGCCTTCGAGCAGGCCGCCGTTGGCGACGGTCGGGATCTCGGCGGCCAGGATCGGCACGAGATTGCCGTCGTTGTCCCAGACGGCGAGCGGCTCGTAGAAGCAGCGCGACGCCTCCTGGTCCTTCGTGCCGGCGGCGAAATGCGGCTGCAGGAGCGTCGGCGCCTGCCACCAGAGGGTCTTGAGCGGGCCGCCGCCGCCACGCTTGGTCGGCTTGTAGGTCGACTTGGCCTGGGCCTGCGCGATGCCGGCGTGCATGAGCATCATCGAGGCCATCGGCGCGGTCAGGCCGAGGCCGACCATGCGCTGGATGAAGCTGCGCCGCGGCAGCTCGCCGGACCGCACGTCCTCGATCAGCGCCCGCATCTCTTGCTCGTTCATCGCGATTCCCCGGTGTGTGGTGACGTCGGCGGCGCTTGCCGCGGCCGGCCCATCCTATGAGCAGGCCGCGGAAGCGGCAACCGGGTCCGCACCGAGCAAGTGCAATGCCAGAGTGTCGCCTTGCCGGCGTCCGGACGACGACAGCGCCGGGCGTCGAGCCCTTCCGCGTGACGTCAGGCCGTGGCGCCGCCGTCGACCGAGAGCGAGATGCCGGTCATGAACGAGGCCTTGCCGATCGCCACGAAGACGATCGCCGCAGCCACTTCCTCGACCTTGCCCAGCCGCTTGATCGGCAGCTCGCCGGCGATCCAGGCCTTGCCCGCGTCGCCGCCGGTGAATCGGTCGAGCATGCCGGTCTCGATCGGGCCGGGCGCGACGGCATTGACGCGCACCCCCTTGGTCGCCACCTCGATCGCGGCCGACTTGGTGAGGCCCTCGACCGCGTGTTTGCTGGCCACGTACACCGACGCGCCGCCCGCGCCGATCTTGCCGTAGGCCGACGAGATGTTGACGATGCTGCCGCTGCCCTGCGCCACCATCACGCGCAGCTCGTGCTTCATGCTGAGCAGCGTGCCGAGCACGTTGGTCTCGAACGTGGCCGCGTAGCTCTCCGCCGTCTGTTCGGTGACGGGGCCGGGCTGGCCTTCGGTGCCGGCGTTGTTGACGGCGGCGTCGAGCCGGCCGAAGCGCTCGACGGTCCGGTCGACGAGGCTTTTCACCTCGGCGTCGTGGCGGACGTCGGCGCGGATGAATTCTGCCTCGGCGCCGAGGCCGCGCAGCTCGACGGCGAGCGCCTGGCCGACGTCGTCGCGGCGACCCGAGACGACGATGCGGGCGCCTTCGCGGGCGAAGGCGAGGGCGCTGGCGCGGCCGATGCCCGTGAGGGCGCCGGTGATGAGAACAACGGGGGTGGTCATGCGATTTCCTTGTTGGTGATGACGATCGAATCGACGCGGTCGGGATAGAACGCGACGTGGTCCTTGATCCGTGCGACGGCGTCGTACGGCGCCTCGTAGGTCCAGACGGCGTTGGCCGAGCGTTCTCCGCCCGACGGGATGCTGTCGTAGGCGCAGTCGCCCTTGTACGGGCAGTAGGTGGCGTGCTCGGTGCGAACCAGCAACGAGAAGTCGACGTCCTCGCGCGGCACGTAGTGCACGGGCGGATAGCTGGCTTCGCGCAGCACGAGCGTGCGGCTGCTGTCGGCGACGATCCGGCCGGCGACGGTGACGACGACGCGTGACGGACTCGCCTCGATGGCGATGGGGTGATCGGGTCCGGGGATCCGGATGGGCTTCGTCGTGGTGGAAGGGGTGGTCATGGTGTGTCTTTCGTCTAGGTGAAAGGGGTCGTCGGTCGGCTCAGAACGCGGTCTTGCCGCCGTTCACGGCGATCACCTGGCCCGTCAGGAAGTCGGCCTTGCCGGAAGCCAGGAAGACGATCGTCTGGGCGATCTCTTCCGGCTTGCCCAGGCGCTTCAGCGGCACGCCGGCCGCCAGCGCCGCCTTGCGCTCCGGCGTGCCGGAGAAGCGCGTCAGCATGTCGGTCTCGATCGGTCCCGGCGCGACGGCGTTGACCCGCACGCCGCCGGCGGCGCCTTCCAGCGCGGCTGCCTTCGTCAGGCCCTCGACCGCGTGCTTGCTGGCCACGTACATCGAGGCGCCGGCCGCGCCGCGGCTGCCCATCGTCGACGACAGGTTGACGATGGCGCCGCTGCCCTGGGCCAGCATGACGCGCAGCTCGTGCTTGAGGCTCAGCACCGTGCCGAGCACGTTGGTGTCGAACGTGGCGGCGTAGCTCTCGGCCGTCTGATCGGTGAGCGGGCCCGGCTGGCCTTCGGTGCCGGCGTTGTTGACGGCGACGTCGAGGCGCCCGAAGCGCTCGACGGCGGCGTCGATGAGGTTGCGCACGTCGTCCTCGTGGCGCACGTCGGCACGCACGAACAACGCGTCCGCACCGAGGCCTTGCAGCTCGGCGACGAGCGCTTCGCCGGCATCGTCGCGACGGCCGGAGACGACGATCCTGGCCCCTTCGTGGGCGAATGCCAGCGCGGTGGCGCGGCCGATGCCGGCGAGGGCGCCGGTGATGAGGACGACGGGAGCGGTCATGGTGATGCCTGTTGAATATGGACGGACGTATTGAATCGAACGGAATGTCGAGCGAGGTGTGGACTTATTGTTCGAGGCCACCGCCCGCTCAGGCGTGCAGCACCGACGAGAACAGGACGCGCTTGAAGCGCTCCACCGGCGCCGGGCTGTGATGCGCCTTGGCCATCAGGTTCGCCCCCTGCAGCGACGAGACGATGAAGCCGGCGGTCTCGTTGCAGTCGAGATCGGCGTGCACGTCGCCGGCCTTGACGGCGGCCTTCAGGCAGTAGGCCAGCGAGCGCTGCACTTCGGCGAACACCTCGACCAGCCGCTGCCGGATCGTTTCGCTGTGCTCGCTCGAATCGGCCACGAAGTTGCCGAACAGGCAGCCGTTCTTCATGCTCTCCTTGTTGAGCCGCGACTTGCCGGCGTCGATGTAGGCGCCGAGGCGCTTCAGCGGCGGCAGCGCGTCGTTCAGCAAGGTCTGCCGCATGAGCTCGCGGCCGCCCTCGAAATACAGGTCGATCACCTCGAGGCCGAACGCTTCCTTCGAATCGAAGTGGTTCGTGAACGAGCCCTGCGGCACGCCGGCGGCAGCGGTGATGTCGCGCACGCTGGCGCCCATGAAGCCGCGCGCATGGACGACCCGCAGGCCCTCCTGCAGGATCTTCTCGCGGTGGGAGTGCTTGGCCATGGCCGTAATATGTACGAACGTATTAGACTTGTCAAGAGGTCGGTCTGGTGAAACGTCCGCAGGTCCTCAGGGCGCCGTCGGATGCCGGCGGATCGTGTCCAGCAGCCCCTGGTACCTGGGCGACGTCGCCGGATCCTGCGTCACGTATTCGAGCGCGCCCCACAGCCCGAACTTCGACCAGCCGCCGACGTCGTTGAACTGGTTCATCGTGTCCCCGCCCGCGCCGATCCACTGATCGAAGTACTCGACGTAGACATCCTTCATGCGCGGGCTGCGGTTCGCTGCGGAGAAGAGCGCCGTCATCGCGTCCTGCCTGGCGGCCGGGAAGTAGAAGCTGGTGTCGCCCGCGCCGCTCTCGTACGCCTTCAGCTTCAGCTTGTACTTGCCGGCGAGCGCGGCGTTCGCGCGCATCCAGTTGCGGACGTCGCCGCGGATGTCGGCGAGCATCTGGTCGACGATCTGATCGCCGCTCAGCTTGAGCGTGGCCTCGACGTTCTCCGCCTTGCCCGCGCCCGCGGCCCGGAAGTAGGGGGCGATCGCCAGCACGTCGACCTGCGACGCCGTGTCTCCGTAGCCGAGTGCGTTCTCCTGGAACTGGATCCAGGCGGCTTGTCCGCCCAGCACGCGCACGAGCCTGCGCGCGTCGACGGCGTAGGCGGCCTGCATGATCCTGAACATCTCGGCCGCACGCTTGCCGTAGAAGATCGACGGCGTGCCGAAGGGCCGGGGCAGCCCCAGCTTGTCGGAGCGGTCCGCCGCCCATTTGGTCTGCCCGAAACCCCAGTTCCACATCTCGTTGGAGTACTCGACGTGGGCGTGGAGGGAGGGATCGAGGCGGGCGTGCAGCAGGGTGGCGAATTGCCGGACGTAGTCGTCGCTGGCCATGTGCGGGATGCAGAACCACGGGTCGACGTGCAGCGTGTTGGCCAGGTCGACCATCACTTCGATCGGCACGCCCTGGGGCGTGGCGTAGGTGATGTCGTCGACGTGCGCCCGGTCGGCCCACTCGACCACGGGCGAGCCGTTGGTGGCGCCCCAGTCCATGAAGCGCAGGTTCGAGAACGGCG
This sequence comes from uncultured Burkholderiaceae bacterium, assembly GCA_964657365.1. Classification (GTDB taxonomy): domain Bacteria; phylum Pseudomonadota; class Gammaproteobacteria; order Burkholderiales; family Burkholderiaceae_C; genus Schlegelella_A. The sequence goes on along the minus strand of CAZZVH010000049.1, from coordinate 5,163 downwards.
CGACCTTCTTCAGGAACTCGACGTTGAACGGCTGCGTCGTGTAGCTCGCTTCGGCGCCGGGAATCAGGAAGCGGATGTTGCGCACCGGATCGGCCGGATTGGTGCGGTCGATGCTGACCCACATCTGCCCGCTCGTGTCGCTCACCTCGGCGACGATGCGGTGCGGCTGCGTGCTGCGCACTTTCAGGTAGCTGAGGGGAAAGCTGAGTTCGCCATCGCCGTCCCAGAGGACCGTGTAGGCGCCTGCAGGGTAGTGCGTGCCGCCCCAGGCGACGGCGTAGCGGGCGTGCTGGTTCGGCAGCAGGGCCGATGGATAGCCGTTCTTCAGGGCGAGCTTGTCGGCCGGACGGCCCTCGGCAAAGGCCGACCAGCCGGAGCCGTCCTTCATCAGGTCGGCGAAGGGGAGTTCGGTGGTCCAGTAGGCGATCGGCGCGAGGTTCATGCCGACGAACCTGGATCGCGTCGGCAGGGGAATCGGCGCCGATGTCGACGCGGCCGGCTTCGGCGCGGCGCCGGTCTGCCCCGCCGCCGGCGTGCCATGGATGAACACGGCCGCAGCACCCAGCGCAGCCAGCAGATCCACGCGTGTCGACCGCCGGCGCGCCGACAGCGCGCCCGCCTCCTGGATCAGGTGAGCACCCCGGTCAAGACCCTGGCGCGGTCACGGACCTCGATCCGGCGCTCGCGCGGCACCGCGACGTAGTTCGTCGTGCGCCGCGGATAGAGATGGCTCTCGACGAAGCCTTCGAGCGTCAGGCCGGGATCGTCGTGCGCCACCCGGTTAGGCACCAGCACGGCGAATTCGCGGTCCGCGAACCACTGCCACATGGCCTGCTTGGTGTAGCCGAAGCTGTCGTCGGGAGCGGTCGGCCCGCTCTCGAACATGATCGTCGGCCGGCTGTCGGCGACCAGCTTCTCGGCGCCCCGCAGCACACCCAGCTCTGCACCCTCGACGTCGATCTTGATCGCGTCGACTTCGCTCGAGGTGATCAGCGCGTCGAGCCTGCGCAGCGGCACCATGATCGATGAAACGTCGGCGGCGGGGCTGCCGGACGGCCGTTGCAGCGAGCTGAAGCCCGACTGGCGCATGTTCACGAAGAAGGTCGCCTGCCCTTCGGTTTCGCTGACGGCGCAGGCGTGCACCTCGATCCGGGGAAACATGCGGCGCAGGCGCTCCGCCTTGTCGGGCATCGCCTCGATGGCGACGATCCTGCTTGTCGGCGACAGGCGCACGACCTCCTCGATCACCGAGCCGATGTGCGCACCGACATCGATGAAGGTTCTCGCCGGGGCGCACAGGCGCGCGACGAGAAAGCTGGCGAGCTGGTCGTTCGCCATGGTGCCGAGGTTGACATCGCCACGCAGCGCCGCGCGCACCAGCTTGTAGGCGTCGCGCGTCGACACGGCGTAGCGGCCGAGCCCTGTGCGCAGGACGGTTCGCTTGACCGACAGGCTGGCACCTTCCGCCGAGAGGTTTCGCATCGCCTATCGTAGCGACGATCCGGCGCCTGTCGAGCGTGAGATCGACGCGCGGCGCGGCCGGTTCGACCGCAGCGGCGCCCGCCGAGGAGACTCAGGGCGGCGTCGGGTGCTTCGCGATGGCGTCGAGCAGGCCCTGGTATTTCGGCGAGGTCATCGGATCCTGCGTCACGTATTCGAGCGATGACCACAGGCCCCACTTCGACCATCCGCCGATGTCGTTGAACTGGTTCATCGTGTCGCCGCCGGCGCCGATCCAGAGCGCGAAGTACTCGTCGTAGACGGCTTTCATGCGCGGGTTGCGGTGCGCGGACGCGAACAGCGCCGTCATCGCGTCCTGCTTGTCGGCCGGAAAGTAGTACGACAGGTCGCCCGGGCCGCTCTCGTAGGCCTTCAGCGTCAGGTTGTACTTGCTCGCCAGCGCGGCGTTCGACTGGATCCAGTTCTTGATGTCGCCGCGGATGCTGACGAGCATCTGGTCGACGATCTGGTCGCTCGTCAGGGTCAGCGTGGTCGCCACCTTCGTCGCGTCGGCGGCGGACGCGGCGTTGAAGTACGGCGCGACGGCGAGCACGTCGGCGTTGGCGGCGGTGTCGGCGTAGCCGAGCGCGCTCTCCTGGAATTGCGTCCAGGCGGCCTGCCCGCCGATGACGCGGACGATGCGCGCGCTGTCGGCGCCGTAGACCTGGCGGATGATCTTGAACATCGCCACAGCGCGCTGCGCGTAGAAGACCGATGGCGTGCCCCAGGGCTTGGCCAGGCCGAGCTTGTCGGACTGCGCGTTGGCCCAGGTGGTCTGCGCGAAACCGAAGTTCCACACTTCGTTCGAATACTCCATGTGCGCATGCAGCGCCGGGTCGAGCCGGCCGTGCACCAGCGTGGCGAACTGCTTGACGTAGTCGTCGCTGGCCATGTGCGGGATGCAGAACCACGGATCGACATGCAGCGTGTTGGCCAGGTCGATCATCACCTCGATCGGCACGCCCTTGGCGGTGCCGTAACTCGCGTCGTCGACATGGGCGCGATCGGCCCACTCGACGATCGGCGAGGCGTTGGTCGCGCCCCAGTCCATGAAGCGCAGGTTCGAGAACGGCGCGACCTTCTTCAGGAACTCGACGTTGAACGGCTGGGTGGCGTAGGTCGACTCGGCGCCGGGCAGCAGGAAGTGGATGTTGTGCACCGGATCGGCTGCGTTGGTGCGGTCGATGCCGACCCACATCTGGTTGCTGTTGTCCGTCACGTCGATGACGATGCGGTGCGCCTGCGTGCTCGAGATCTTCACGCCGCTCAGCGGAAAGCTGAGGTCGCCGTCGCCGTCCCAGAGCACCGTGTACGAGCCGACCGGATAGTTGGTGCCGCCCCAGGCCACCTGGGTCAGTGCGTGCTGGCCGGAAGCGAGGGAGGCCGGGTAGCCGTCCTTGGTCAATGCCGTGATCGGGTTGCCCCAGGCGCCGCTGTCGTTGCGCGACGACCAGGTGCTGCTGTCCTTCATGATGTCGACGAACGGGAACTGGGTCGTCCAGTAGGCGATCCCCGCCAGATTCATGCCGATGTACTTCGAGCGTGTCGGCAGCGCGACCGCGCCACGCACGGACAGGATCGTGCTCGCGGTGACGCCGTTGCTGGTGGCGCTCACCGTGGTGAAGCCCGCCCGCAGCGGCGTGACGGTGCCCTTGGCGTCGACGGTCGCGATCGTCTGGTCGGCCACGGTCCAGGCGATCGACGGGCTGCCGATGACATTGCCGGCGGCGTCCTTGGCGACGGCGGGGACGGTCAGCGGCGCGCCGAGCGCCGTCGCCGTCGTGGCGGCCACGGTGATCGAGGCGGTCGCCGAACCCGTCGCGCCGGTCGAGCCGGAAGGACCCGTGTTGCTCGACACGCCGGACGCGGCCGAGGCGCTCGTCGCTGCTGCGGCGACGGGCGTGTCGTCGTAGTCCTGCTCGCAGCCGGCGAGGAGGGCGGCGGCGCACACCGCGACGACGGAGAAGAGGGTGCGACGGCGGTCGCTGAACGCGAGAAACGGAAGGCAGGGCATGGGCGTTGCGGGGAAAGGCTCGGGTGCGGAAAGGAGTGCGCCATTCAATCGTGCGGCGCGTCCGTTCGCGGGCCTGAAGTGTTTCCATCGGAAACAAGTTCAAATATCGCTTGAGTCGGCGGCCGGCCGTGTCGTGGCAGGCCGGTGAAACAGGTGGCCGACGGGTGGCGTGAGATCGTTGGCGAAGCGTCGATCAATCTCTGGATACATGTTCCGCTGGTCGCGCAGGCTGCCGGTCGCTCCTATGATCCCGGACCGCGCGCGTCGATGTGCGACTCGTCACGATCCTCGAAAGGCCTTCCCCTGGAATCCGGCACACAGCAGCTGATCAAGATGGCCAACCAGATCGGCTCGTTCTTCGAGGCCCAGTCGCAGACCGACCCGGCCGCCGCGGCCAAGGCGGTCGCGTCGCACCTGAAGCTGTTCTGGGCGCCCTCGATGCGCAAGCGCCTGATCGGCGAGCTCGACGGCGGCCAGGCGGCCGATCTCGATGCGCTCCCGGCCGAGGCGCTTCGAGCGCACCGCGACATGCTGCTCTCGACCGTACCCGCCGAGCCGGCCGACAAGAAGGAAGCGTTTCCCGAAGGCGGTGGCGACGCGGGCTGACGATCAGTCGTTCGCATCGCTTCATTCAGGAAGGAAATTGGACGTGCGGCGCGGTGCCGCCGACACTGGCCAGGCTCATGCCCAGCCACCGTCCGATGCACCTCCCAGCCACTCCGTCTCCCCTGGCCGAGCTCGCGGCCGTGCATGCCGCCCTCGCGCGCCATGCCGGCGAGCCGGGCGCCCTGCTGCCGATCCTGCACGATGTCCAGGATGCCCTGCGCTACGTGCCGTCCCACGCGGTGCCCGAGATCGCCGAGGCGCTCAATCTCAGCCGCGCCGAAGTGCACGGTGTCGTCACGTACTACCACCACTTCCGCGCCACGCTGCCGGCCCGCCATGTGGTGCAGATCTGTCGCGCCGAGGCCTGCCAGTCGATGGGCGCGGAGGTGCTGCTGGCGCATGCGCGGGTCAGCCTGCAGTGCGATGCGCACGGCACCTCGCAAGATGGCGCGGTGACGGTGGAGCCGGTGTACTGCCTCGGCCTGTGCGCCTCGTCCCCCGCGATCACGATCGACGATGAAGTGCATGGGCGCGTCACCGCGACGCAGCTCGACGTTCTGATCGCCGACACCTTGAGCGCCGACGGCTCGACAGCCGAGACTGCGATCGTCGACACCCTGGCGGCCCGATGAGCATCGACATCTACGTGCCCCGCGATTCCGCCGCGCTCGCCGCCGGCGCCGATCGCGTCGCCCACCGCATCGCCGCAGAGGCGGCGTCGCGCGGCGTCGAGATCCGGCTCGTGCGCAACGGCTCGCGCGGCATGTTCTGGCTCGAGCCGATGGTCGAGGTCGCCACGCCGGAGGGTCGCGTCGCCTACGGGCCGGTTGGCGTCGACGATGTGGCCGGCCTGTTCGACGCGGGCTTCACCACCGGCGCCGCGCACGCCCTCGGGCTCGGCCCGACCGAAGCCATTCCGTATCTGAAGAACCAGGAGCGCCTCACCTTCGCCCGCATGGGCATCACCGATCCGCTCTCGATCGATGACTACGAAGCGCACGAAGGCTTCGCCGGCCTGCGGCGCGCCGTCGCGATGGCGCCCG
>CAZZVH010000048.1:4309-13349 GCA_964657365.1 uncultured Burkholderiaceae bacterium | reverse complement strand
GTGGACGGCGTTGACCAGCACCTCGAACAGCAGCAGGCTCTTCGGCGGCACGCGCAGGCCGCCCCCGATCACGACGCAGTCGTAGGGGGCGGAGGCGAGCTGCTTCTCCAGTGCGGCGCGCGCGCTGTCGTCCGGTTGCACCAGGCAGAGATCGGCCTGCCAGCCGCGCTCGGTCATCTGCCGCATGCCTTCGGCGATGCCGGCATGGATCTTCGCGGCATCGAACCCGGGCGGCAACGCCGGGTCGGAAAAGTCGACGGTCTCCGGCACCTGGCCGACGAACAACACACGCTTCATGGCACGCTCCCGCGCCGACACGGCGTCGGCACCCGCCCGCATGATGCCCGCTCGCGATGGTCCTCATCGCAGCGTCGGCCCGTGCGGTTCAGAGCCGCCCGAGCGTCAACGCCACACCGACCAGCACCAGCCAGACCGCGATCAGCAGGATCGACGCGATCAACGCGGCGCCGAGCATGCCGCCGGTCGCCGCGATCGCCACGACGATCGCCGCGCCGCCGACGATGCCGCCCCATCGGATGCACCGCAGCAGCGCGCCGCGGCCCTCGATGGCCACGCCCCAGGCCACGAGGCCGGCGGCCTGCAGCAACAGGCCGCCGGGCATGAGGAAACGGATCAGCGTCCCGAGCAGCGCGAAGAGCGTCCTGGCTTCTTCCTGGCGCTCGGCCAGATCGACGTAGCGCGCCGCGATGGCGGGCACGACCAGGCCGTCGAGAACCATCGAGAGCATCAGCGCGCCCGACCCGATGGCGGTGAGCACGAGCGCGACGAGGACGGCGGACCGGGCGGCTCCGATCCGCGCCACCAGGATCGCCAGACACGACAGTTGCGCCGCCATGACAGCGATGAACCCGCCATGGACGACCGCATCGACGACCCGATCGGCGGCCTCGTTGCGCAGGACGTCGGCGAAGCCCTGCGCGGCCGGCGAAGGATGGTTGTGGAGCAGCCCGGCCGTCACGAGCGAGAGCGCCAGCAAGGCGATGCCGGCGGGCCGACCGGGCGGGGTCGAGAGCTTCGGGCGTTGCGCAGCGCGATCGTTTCTGTCTTCCATCCGGGCATGCTAGGCCGCGCCCCGCGTCCGTCGCTGGCGTCACGAGGCGCTGCGGCCAGTACTGGACACTCGCGCGCATGTGTCCACCCTCCCGGCCAGCGTCGTGAAGTTGGCGTAGCGTCGGACATGCGTTCGCAAGACATTGAAACCCGCACCGAGACCCGCGCCGATCGCCGCATCGAGCGGACCCGCGGCGCCCTGATGCAGGCCTTCATCGGTCTGCTCATGGTGAAAGGCTTCGAACACATCACCGTCGCCGCCCTGGTGGAGCGCGCCAACGTCGGCCGCTCGACGTTCTACACGCACTTCCGCGGCCGTCACGACATCCTCCGCGTGAGCCTGACGACGCCCTCGCTGCCGCTCGCCCGCATCGTCGGTCACGTGGTCGGGCCCCGGCACGCTCGCCGGGACGCACGAGCCAGCCGGGATTCAGCGACAGGCGCCAGCCGGGCCCGACCGTTCCCGCGTTGTCCGCGCCGACCGCGCTGACCGTCGCGGAATGGCTGGCCTGGCGTACGAGCGCGCCTCCTTCCTGGACTTCCAGCGAGCCCCATGCGTCGGTGATCCGCATCGACGGATAGACGGTGCCGACACCTTCGAGCGGAACCAGCGTCTGGGGGTTGAACTGGAAGTTGGCGCTTTCCAGTGGAAGCAGGAGCACCGGACCGTCGATCAAGCGCGACTTCCAGGTGGCCAGCCGTTCGAGCCGATCCCTGTCGCGCTGGATCTCGAATGCGCGGAGCTTGCCGTCGTCGTAGCGGGCCACTCTGTCGGGCAGGCCGCCGTCGGCGACATCCAGCTTCAACGCGGCGGCCAGAAGCCCGTCCAGGCCTTGTCCGAGCTGGAGCTTGTCACGCCACGACGGGTCGAATGCGTCGAGTAGGAGTCCGTAGGCGGGTCCGGTGGCATAGGCGAACGATCGAACCAGCGTCGGCGCGGACACGAAGGCCGAGAGATCCTTGACCGCATAGTCGATCCGCTCGGCATCGGTCGCGAGCCCGAGCCGGACACCCGTGTATTCGGGAACTCCCTCTGCGACCTCGAGGGCCGCCTCGTCGTGCGCGGCGTTCGGGTAGAGCCGATATCGCTCGCGGCGGAACGCCAGGGCGTCTGCGATCGCCGCGTTGCGGGTCGCCTTGCCGGTCTCGAGCGCTCGCGCCAACGCGCGCCATTCGAGCTGCATCAGGTAACGGCCCTCGAGCGTGTCGAGATGCCCGTTGGACGCCTCCGGGCGAGTCAGCCCGAGCAGCGGCTGGATGCGATGAAACAGTTCATGCGCCAGAAGGACTCGACGCCTGGCCGGATCGGTCGGCAGTGGCGTGTCGAGCTGGGTCCAGAGCGTGCCGGACCAATCGGTCGGCGTGTTCGCGATCACGACCTCCACGGGGATCGCGCCGCGAAACATGCCGCCCTCCGGCCGAAGCCTGCCACCGCTGTCTGCCTGGTTGGCCAGGACCTCCCGGTCGGTGTAGTCGACCAGGAGAATCGGCCCGCACAGCGAACGCCCCCACAAGACGCCGTGGTCTGCCTCGCAGACAGCCTTCGCCTCGAGGAACAACGGCCCCGCCAGGACCGGATCAGGTGCTGCGACGGCGGGGCCGGTGAACGGACAGACGCCAAGGAACGCGACGACGAGAACGTTCGCCGGCCGTCGCGACGAGGCCATCGATGTCGACATGGATCTGCGCATGGGTCTCCGGGAGCGGTTGGGTGTCCGAGCTCGAGCCTACCCGTGAACCGGCGGGCCGCGCCACCGGCATCCGGCCACGGCTGTCGACGATCACGACGACGACAGCACGAACACGTTGCCGTCGGGGTCCTTGAACTTCGCGAACGTGCCCCAGGGCTGGCGTGTCGGCGCCTCGACGAACTCGACGCCGCGCTGCTGCAGCTGGCGGTGCGTGGCCTCGACGTTGTCGCAGGCCAGCGAGCCGTTGAAGAACGAGCCGATCCGGTCTTCGTGGCCGGGCGGCGTGAACAGGACGAGCCGCGTGGCCGAGTTGGCGACCCGCAGTTCGATCCAGCGCTGGCCGGGCCCCATCGGCTGGTCGGTGGCGACCTCGAAGCCCAGCTTCTCCGTGTAGAACGCCAGTGCGCGGTCCTGGTCGCTGACGGGCACTCCGACGAATTTGACGTGCGTGATCATGGCGCGGCTCGTGTGACGAAGCCGTCATTCTGCGGTCGATACGGAGTGGCAGGTAGTATTCGCTGCTATGGCAGTTGTTGCTACGGTCCCGCTGGACGCCTACATCGTCGATGTCCTCATGCCGGACCTGGTCGGTCATGACAGGAAACCGTCGGCCTTCCTCGTCTACGTGTTCCTGGTCGCCGCGGCGCGACGCAAGCGGCGCGACCGGGTGAACGCGAGCCTGCAGACGATCGCGACCCGGACCGGGCTCTCGAAATCGGCCGTGCAGTCGGCGATCCGTCACCTGCGACGGCGCGGCCTCGTCGCCGACGAAGCCGCCGGGACGACCGATCCGGTGCGCATCGTCATGCGGCCCTGGCTCCGCTGCTGATAACGTCGCACCGATGAAGATCCTGGAAATCCGCGAAAAGACCATTCCGATCAGCTCGCCGATCCGCAACGCGTACATCGACTTCAGCAAGATGACGCTGAGCCTCGTCGCCGTCGTGACCGACGTGATGCGAGACGGCAAGCCGGTGATCGGCTACGGCTTCAACTCGAACGGCCGCTACGGCCAGGGCAAGCTGATGCGCGAGCGCTTCATCCCGCGCATCCTCGAGGCGCCGCCCGAATCGCTGCTCGGTGCCGACGGCATCCTCGACCCGCACAGGATCTGGGCGACGATGTTCACCAACGAGAAGCCGGGCGGCCACGGCGAACGCTCGGTCGCGATCGGCACGATCGACATGGCCGTCTGGGACGCCGTCGCCAAGATCGAGGGCAAGCCTCTGTTCCAGCTGCTCGCCGACCGCTACGGCAACGGCACGCCGAACCGGAAGATCTTCGTCTACGCCGCGGGTGGCTACTACTACCCGGGCCAGGACCACGCCAAGCTGAAGGACGAGATGCGCAGCTACATCGACCGCGGCTACACCGTGGTCAAGAAGAAGATCGGCGGCGCCTCGCTCGACGAAGACCTGAAGCGCATCGACTCGGTCCTGAGCGTCCTGCAGGACGGCCAGAAGCTCTGCGTCGACGCCAACGGCCGCTTCGACCTCGACACAGCGATCGCCTATGCCAAGGCGCTCTCGCAGTACGACCTCTTCTGGTACGAGGAGCCGGGCGACCCGCTCGATTTCGAGCTGCAGGCCACCCTGCGCAACTACTACAAGAATCCGATGGCGACCGGCGAAGACCTGTTCTCCATGCAGGACGCACGCAACCTGATCCGCTACGGCGGCATGCGACCCGACCGCGACTGGCTTCAGTTCGACTGCGCCCTCAGCTACGGGCTGGTCGAGTACCTGCGCACGCTCGACATGCTGAAGGAGCACGGCTGGTCGGCGAGCCGCTGCATCCCGCACGGCGGCCACCAGATGTCGCTCAACATCGCCGCCGGCCTCGGGCTCGGTGGCAACGAGAGCTATCCCGACCTGTTCCAGCCCTTCGGCGGCTTCCCCGACGGAGCCAAGGTGGAGGGTGGCTACGTGACCCTGCCCGATCTGCCCGGCATCGGCTTCGAGGGCAAGGCCGACCTGTACCGCGAGATGCAGGCGCTCTCGGCCTGACGACACTTCAAAGGAAATCTTCGATGACTCTCCCCCGCAGCGCGATCGCCAGCGCCTCCAGACTGCTCCTCGCCTGCATCGGCCTCGGTGCCTCGTTCATGGCCTCGGCGGTATATCCCGACAAGCCCATCACGCTGATCGTGCCGTTCTCGGCCGGCGGCCCGACCGACAAGATCGCCCGCGACATCGCCGAGGCGATGCGCAAGCCGCTCGGCGGCCAGACGATCGTCATCGACAACACCGTCGGCGCCGGCGGCACGATCGGCACCGCGAAGATGCTGCGCGCCCCCGCCGACGGCTACACCCTGCTGATCCACCACGTCGGCCTGGCGACGGCGCCGGCGCTCTACAAGAAGCTCGGCTACAAGGACGAGGACCTGGAGTTCATCGGCCTGATCAACGAGGCGCCGTCGACCCTGATCGCCACCAAGGCGCTGCCGGCGTCGAACGTCGCCGAGTTGCGCAAGTACATCGCCGCCAACGACGGCAAGGTGACGCTCGCCAACGCCGGTGTCGGCTCGGCCTCGCACCTGTGCGGGCTGATGCTGCAGAACGCGTTCAAAAGCAACATGATCTTCGTGCCGTACAAGGGCACCGGCCCGGCGATGAACGATCTGCTGGGCGGCCAGGTCGAGCTGATGTGCGAGCAGGCCACCAACAGCACGCCGCAGATCAAGGCGATGAACGTCAAGGCGTTCGGCGTCACCAGCGCGCAGCGCATGACGCTGCCCGACCTGGCGAAGCTGCCGACGCTGGCCGAGAGCGGCCTGCCGGGCTTCGACTTCCAGGTCTGGCACGGTCTCTTCGCGCCGCACGGCACGCCGCCGGAGGTGCTCGCGAAGCTCAACGCCGCGCTGCGGGCGGCTCTCAAGGACCCCGACCTGGTCAAGCGCGAGGAGGCGCTGGGCCTGAAGATCGTCACCGACGAACGCCTCAATCCGGCGGACGACAAGAAGTTCTTCCAGAGCGAAGTGGTCCGCTGGGCCAAGGTGATCAAGAGCGCCGGCATCGAACCGGAGTAGTGGCCACGGTGGGCCTGCCGTTTGCCTCGCCGGGGTCCGCCCGCACGGATCGCAGGGCGGCAACCAAGCGAGGTCGACATGATCGGTAAGCTCTTGAAGGTCGGGCTGGGGCTCTGGGCGTACGCGGTGTTCACGAAGTACGTCCGGGATCACCGTGGCCTGTCGGTATCGAACCCGCGCGCTTTCGCCGACACCCGGCCGCCACCGCCTTGAGCCGGGCCACGACCGCGTCGGAGCCGCCGCACTGGGACGATCGGCAGCCGGTGCTCCACGCCTCCCGCCACCTGAAGATGACGCGCTCCGCGCACGCCTTCGTCCGCGGCAGCACCCTGAAGTTCTACGAATGGCTCGAGGCCCAGGCGGCGACCAGCCTGCCTTCCGGCCCGCCGGTCTGGATCTGCGGCGACTGCCACCTGAGCAACATCGGCCCGGTCGCCAACGAGAAGGGCGACGTCGAGCTCCTGATCCGCGACTTCGACCAGACCGTGATCGGCAACCCGGCCCACGATCTCATCCGTCTCGGCCTGTCGCTGACGTCGGCGGCACGCGGCTCCGACCTTCCGGGCATCACCACGGCACGCATGCTCGAGCAGCTCGTCGAAGGCTACGCCGATGCCTTCCGGCCGGGCGCGAAGGCGCGCCTCGGCGGACCGCCCCCCGTCATCGCCGCGACGTTGAGCGAGGCCAGGAAGCGCTCCTGGCGCCAGCTCGCGCGAGACCGTGTCGGCGAGGACGCGATGGCGCTGCCCAAGGGACGCCGCTTCTGGCCGCTGTCGCCCGACGAACGCGACGCCCTGGACGCGTTGGTCCGGACGCCCGACGTCCTCGAGCTGGCCCGTCGGCTGCCCCACCGCCCCGACGGCGCGCGCGTCGAGATCGTCGATGCCGCCTATTGGCTGAAGGGTTGCAGCTCGCTCGGCCGCCTGCGCTACGCGCTGCTGGTCGACATCGCCGGCAAGGCGTCGAAGGGCCGCGATTTCTGCCTGCTCGATATCAAGGAGGCGACCAAGGCGGCCGCCCCGCGGCACGACAGTGCGCCGATGCCGCGCGACAACGCCGAGCGCGTCCTGGCCGGCGCACGGGCGATGTCGCCGCACCTCGGCGAACGCATGGTGGCGGCACGGCTGCTCGACCGTTCCGTGACGCTGCGCGAGCTCATGCCGCAAGACCTGAAGCTGGAGATCGGGCGCCTCTCGGCCGACGAGGCGGTCGGCGTCGCGCGCTACCTGGCGAAGGTCGTGGGTCGTGCCCACGCCGGCCAGCTCGACAAGGAGAACCGACAGGCATGGGCCGCCGAGCTCGGCCGCAACCACGGCAAGTCGATCGACGTGCCGTCATGGCTGTGGCGCAGCGTCGTCGAGCTCGTCGCGAGCCATGAGCGCGCGTACCTCGAGCACTGCCGCCGCTTCGCGCTGGGAGACCTGGCGCAGGCCGCGTGATGGATGCGAGCGCGGCGCCGGCCCACGGCGTGCCGCGCGATCTGGTGCTCGACACCAACGTCGTCCTCGACTGGCTCGTCTTTCGCAACCACGTCGCCGCGCCGCTCGAAGGCGCGTTGACGTCGGGGCGCTTCCGTTGGCTTTGCACTCCGGCGATGCGCGACGAATTTGCCCGGGTGATTCGGCGCGAGACGCTGGCGCACCGGGTGGCCGACGCGGATGCGCTCCTCTCGACATTCGATGTGCGAGCCGTTCGGCACGACACGCCGGCGCCGCTCGGCGCCATCGAGCGCCTCACGTGCACCGATCCGGATGACCAGATGTTCATCGACCTGGCGATCGCCCGGCGCGTCCACGCCCTGCTGACACGCGATCGGGCGGTGTTGCGCCTGGCTGCCCGCGGCCGGCGCTTGGGCGTGCTCATCGTCACGCCGGAACGCTGGCTCGACGCGACCGGATCGCTCGTCCGCGACACCGGTGCAAGCCACGCCGCCTGAACGTTCAGGTCGGGTGTGCACCGGCGTCGAACGCGTCGCTCGCAGCATTACCGGCCGACTCTCCGTACGATGGGCGGGATGTCGAGCCGCCCAGCGTCGAATCCAGGCCATCCGCGCGGCAGCGTCGGCGGTTGGGCGGCACCCAGCCGCCGCGCGCGCCTCGCGGCTGCGGCGCTCGCGACTGCGCTGGCGGCCCTGACTGCCGTGATCGTGAGCCTGGCCTGGAAGCGCCCGCCGCGGCCGGCGCCGCCCCGCGCGCCGGTCGAGGTGAAGCTGATTCCGTTGCTGCCGCCTTCGTCGCCTCGATAGGCATCGGCGCCCGGCACCGAGCAGCGACTACCCCGCCAGTTCGGCGAAGCTGACCGACACCGCGGCCCCGTCGATCGTCAGGGTTGCGATCGAGATGGGAAGCTTGAAGCGGCGCGGCCCGGCACTGCCCGGGTTGACGAACAGCACCCCGCCCCGCTCTTCGGCGCCCGGCTTGTGCGAGTGGCCGGACACGACGACGCGCACGCCGGCCGCCTCCGGGTCGAGGTCGATGCCGGCGATGTCGTGGATGGCGTAGATCGCGATGCCGCCGATCTCGACGAGCTCGGTGTCGCGCAGCGCCCCGGCCCAGGCGCCGCGGTCGTTGTTGCCGCGCACGGCCGTGGTCGGGGCGATCGCGCGGAGGGCGTGGAGCACGTCGGGGCCGCAGATGTCGCCGGCGTGGACGATCAGGTCGCTGCCCTGCAGAAACGCGGCAGCGGCTGGCCGCAGCAGGTCGTGCGTGTCGGAGATCAGTCCGACGCGGATCGGTGGCATGGGCGGGGTCGGCGTCATGCGGCGCATTCTGCGTACGATCGCTTCTCCATGCCGACGACCCACCGCTTCGCACTCGCCCTGCTCCTCGCCGCGGCTGCCGAAACGGCCGCTGCGACCGACGTGACGCTGCGCATCCTGGAGACCACCGATCTCCACATGAACCTGCTCGGCTACGACTACTACCAGGACACGACCACCGAGCTGTACGGCCTCGCCCGCACGGTGACGCTCATCAAGGCAGCGCGCGCCGAAGCCGCCAACAGCGTGCTCATCGACAACGGCGATCTGTTGCAGGGCAACCCGATGGGCGACGTGATCGCCAGGGTGCAGCCGCTGAAGGACGGCGAGGTGCACCCGGCCTACAAGGTGATGAACCAGCTCGGCTACGACGCGGCCAACCTCGGCAACCACGACTTCAACTACGGCCTGCCGTTCCTGCGCCGGGCCCTGGCCGGCGCCGCTTTCCCCTACGTCGACGCGAACGTCTACATCGACGATGCCGAGAAGGAC
>CAZZVH010000048.1:0-4299 GCA_964657365.1 uncultured Burkholderiaceae bacterium | reverse complement strand
ACCGCGCGCGCACCACGCCTTCGCGCCGTGGGTCCTGCTCGACCGCCGGCTGGTCGACGCGGCCGGCCGCACGCACGCCATCCGCATCGGCGTGATCGGCTTCGTGCCGCCGCAGATCATGGTGTGGGACAAGGCCAACCTGGAGGGCAAGGTGGTGGTGCGCGACATCGCCGCGACCGCGCGTGCCCTCGTGCCGCAGCTGCGGGCCGCCGGCGCGCAGTTGGTGATCGCGGTGCCGCACTCCGGCTTCGAGCGCATGCAGGGCGGCGACCTGGCCGAGAACGAGGTCGGCCAGCTCAGCGAGGTGCCCGGCATCGATGCCATCCTGTTCGGCCATTCACATGCCGAGTTCCCCGGCCCCGACTTCGCCGACCGGCCGAACGCCGACATCGTGCGCGGCACCATCCACGGCGTGCCGGCCGTGATGCCCGGCCGCTGGGGCGACCACCTCGGCGTGATCGACCTCGTGCTGGAGCACACCGGCGGCAGCGATACGGAACCGGGACAGGGCAGCACCTGGAAGGTGAGATCGAGCCAGGCGTCGATCCGGCCGATCTACGACAAGGCGGCACGGCGCTCGCTCGCCGCGGCCGACCCGATGGTGGAGCAGGCCATCGCCGGCGAGCAGGCGCGCACGCTCGCCTACATCCGCGGCCGGGTCGCGGTGAGCAGCGCGCCGATGACGAGCTACTTCGCGCAGGTGGCCGACGACCCGTCGGTGCAGGTCGTCGCCAACGCGCAGATCGCCTACGTGCAGCGGGCCATGCAGGGCACCGCCTACGCGTCGCTGCCGGTGCTCTCGGCGGCGGCGCCGTTCAAGAGCGGCGGCCGCCAGGGCTGGAGCTACTACACCGACATTCCTGCCGGCCCCGTGGCGATGAAGAACATCGCCGATCTCTACATGTACCCCAACACCCTGAAGGCGGTGCTGCTCACCGGCGCGCAGGTGCGCGAGTGGCTGGAGATGTCGGCCGGCCAGTTCCGGCGCATCGACCCGGCCGGGCCGGCGCAGCAGCCGCTGCTGAACGAAAACTTCCCGTCGTTCAACTTCGACACCATCGACGGCGTCACCTACCGCTTCGACGTCACGCAGCCGGCCCGCTATGCGAGCGGCGGCAAGCTGGTCGCGCCCGATGCGCACCGCGTGCAGGACCTGCGCTATCGCGGCCAGCCGATCGACCCGTCGGCGCGCTTCATCGTCGCCACCAACAACTACCGCGCCTTCGGAGGCGGCAATTTTCCCGGCCTCGGCGCCTCGGCCGTGGTGCTCGACTCACCCGACGAGAACCGGCAGGTGCTGGTCGACTATCTCGCGCGCACGTCCGGTGGCGGCGACACCGCCTTCAACCCGACCGCCGACGGCAACTGGACGATCGCGCCGGTGCGCGGCGTGGCCATGACGTTCGTGACGGGCAGCGGCGCGATCCGGCAGGTGCCCCGCTACCCCGGCATCCGCCTGCTGCGCGACAACGGAGACGGCTCGGCCACCTTCGAGCTCGTCGACTAGCGACGCCGTCGCGGACCCTGCGTCGTCGACAAGGGCGGGCTCAGCCGAGCCGTCCCAGCCGGACGATGTCCGCGACTTCCAGCACCGCGCTCGAGCCGAGCCGGCGCGCCGACTCCAGCATGGCGCGGCCGACCTCCTCGCTCGTCACGACGTGGTTCGGGAACAGCCGCTTCGCCAGCGAGAGCGCCGGCCCGACCACCGCATAGGCGAGCCGGTAGAGCCGCGTCTTCGAGCGCACGGCGTGCATCGGCTGGATGACGCCGGGACGGAACAGGAACACCCGGGAGAACGGCAGTGCGAGCAGGTCGTTCTCGGTCTTGCCCTTGACGCGCGCCCACATGCTGCGGCCCTGCTCGCTGCTGTCGGTGCCGGCGCCCGACACGTAGGCGAACGACATCGCCGGGGTGCTTCGGGCCAGCATGGTGGCGACCGCCATCGTCAAGTCGTGCGTGAGGTGTCGATAGGTCGCCTCGTCCATGCCGACGGACGACACGCCGAGGCAGAAGAAGCAGGCGTCGTGATCGCGCAGCTCGGCCATCAGGGGCTCCGGCGCCGCCATGTCGGCGTGCAGGATCTGCCGCAGCTTCGGGTCGGCGAGATCGACCCGCGACCGGCCGACGCTGGTCACGCGCAGCACGTCGGGCGCGAGCAGGCACTCGCGCAGCACACCTTGCCCGACCATGCCGGTCGCGCCGAACAACAGGACCTTCATCGGGCCAGTATGGGCGTCGACGCGCTCGGCGCGCTCCCGGGTGCGTCATTTGCCGCGACGACGCTACCGAATCGCCTGGAGATCACCGATGACCTCGTCCAACCCTCAGACCCCGTCACCCGACCCGACCGCCGCGCAGACCGAATCCGCGCTCGGCACCGACGACGGCCACCACGCAGGCCGCTGGGCCAACCGTGGCGTCACGCCGCGAGAGGGGCAAGGCAAAGCCTGGGTGGTCGTCGCCGACGAAGCGATCGCACGCTTCCTGACCACCACCGAGACCCCCGGCACGCTCGATGCGGTCGAAGCGCTGACCGATCCCGCCGCCCACGCCAAGGAAGGCGACCTGCATGTGAACGACGCCGGCCGGCGCAGCGGCCGCGTCTCGCACGACGGCGGCCACGGCACGTCCGCCAACGGCGCGGGCAGCGGCAGCATCACCGGCTCGGCCGGCGACGACAACCGCCATCTCGAGGCGCGCGCGTTCGCGAAACGGGTGGCGCAGCACCTCGCCACCGCGCTGCAGCAGAAACGCTACGACACGCTGCACATCGTCGCCGCGCCGCGCTTTCTCGGCGCGCTGCGGCCGGAGCTCAGCGCGGCCGTCAAGGCGACGGTGGTCGGCGAGCTGTCGAAGGACCTGATCCACGCCTCGGACGACGACATCGCCAGGCGCCTGCTCGGCGACGCCACGGGAGCTTCGGCATGAGCATCGCTTCCGCCCTCGGGCTCGAGCCGGCCAGAAAAGTGCGCTACGGCGTCGTCGCGCTCGGCGACATCGCCCAGGAAGCCATGTTGCCGGGGATCGCCCACACGGGCAACTCGACGGTGACGGCGTTCGTGACCGGCGACCCGGAGAAGGCGCGGCAGCTCGGCGACCGCTACGACGTCGCCGACATCTACGCCTACGAGCAGTTCGACGCGATGCTCGCCTCGGGCAAGATCGACGCGATCTATCTCTCGACGCCGAACTGGCGCCACGCCGAGTTCATCGTGCCGGCGCTGCGTGCCGGCATCCACGTGCTGACCGAGAAGCCGCTCGAGGTGTCGAGCGACAAGTGCCGGGAGATCATGGAGGCGCAGCGGGCCTCGACCGCCAAGCTGATGGTGGCCTACCGTCTCCACTTCGAGCCGAACACGCTGGCCGCGATCGACAGCATCCGGGGCGGCGAGCTCGGTGAACCCTTCCTCTTCACTGCCACGTTCACGCAGCGGGCCGACCCCGCCAACTCGCGCGCCCGCAACGGCGTGCTCTCGGGCCCGCTGCTGGACATGGGCCCCTATCCGATCAACGCCGCGCGCTACCTGTTCGGCGCCGAGCCGATCGAGGTGGTCTCGGCCGTGTCGGTGCGCCACGCCGACAACATGCTGCAGGACATGGACGACACGGTCGCCGTGACGCTCCGCTTCCCGGGCGACCGGCTGGCGCAGTTCGTGGTCTCCTACTACGGCAACCGCGTCGACAGCTATACCGTCGTCGGCACCAAGGGCAGCATCCTGATGAAGCCGGGCTTCGGCTTCGGCGCGAAGCTCGAGCAGCACGTGACCGTGGGCGAGAAGGACTCGACGCGCTCGGAAGGCGCGACCGACCAGTTCGGTGGCCAGATGCGCTATTTCTCGGATTGCATCCTGCAGGGCCGCGATCCGGAGCCCGATGCCGAGGAAGGACTGGCCGACCTGCGGGTGGTCGACGGGATCTGGCGGGCGATCGAGTCTCGCCGCCCCGAGCCGCTGGCGCCGTTCGAGCGGACCCGCCGCATCGATACCGCGGTGCAGAAGCAGACGCTCTCGACGGTCAGCAAGCCGGAGCCCGTCAACGTGGCGAACCCGTCGGGGCGGTGACGGCCCCCGCGCGGGGGAACGGTCAACGGAAGCGCGGCCGGGGCGTTGGATGCGGAGGCAGACAGCCGTCGCCGTTCAACCTTTCGGAGAAATCATCATGAAGAACGCACTCATCGCCATCGCTCTCGCCGTCGGCGTCGTCGGCGCCTATGCCCAAGCCGGCACCGCCGTCAAGAAGGCCGGCACCGCCACCGCCGAGACCGCCAAGGAAGCCACGGAGAACGTGAAGGCCGCCGCC
>CAZZVH010000047.1:0-13469 GCA_964657365.1 uncultured Burkholderiaceae bacterium | reverse complement strand
TTCGGCCTCGGCGGCTGCACCGCCTACGTCGCCCCGGCACCGGCCTACTACTACGGCGCGCCTGCCTACTACGGGCCGACGATCGGCATCGGCGTGGGCTATGGCTACGGCTGGCGCCACGGCTACCGTCACTGGTAGCACCCTGGCGAGCCCCGGGTGGCCGCTCAGCGAGCGGCCATCAGCGCCACGGTGGTGTCGAGCATCCGGTTCGAGAAGCCCCACTCGTTGTCGTACCAGCTGTTGACCTTCACCAGCCGGCCCGAGACCTTCGTCAGCGTCGCGTCGAAGGTGCTCGACGCCGGGTTGTGGTTGAAGTCGATGCTGACCAGCGGGCCGTCGCTGTAGCCGAGGATGCCGGCCAGCGGGCCGCTCGCGCTGGCCTCCTTCATGATCGCGTTGATTTCCTCGACGCTGGTGTCGCGGGCCGCCAGGAAGCTGAGATCGACGATCGAGACGTTGATCGTCGGCACGCGCATCGAGTAGCCGTCGAGCTTGCCGTTCAGCTCGGGGATCACCAGGCCGATCGCCGCCGCGGCGCCGGTCTTGGTCGGGATCATGTTGTGCGTCGCGCTGCGCGCCCGGCGCAGGTCTTCGTGGTAGACGTCGGTCAGCACCTGGTCGTTGGTGTAGGCGTGGATCGTCGTCATCAGCCCGTTGAGGAGGCCGATCTTCCGGTGCAGCGGCAGCACCAGCGGCGCCAGGCCGTTGGTGGTGCAACTGGCGTTGCTGATCACCGTGTGGCTCGCCTTCAGCACGTCGTGGTTGACGCCGTAGACGACGGTCGCGTCGACGTCCTTGCCGCCTGGCGCCGAGATGATCACCTTCTTCGCGCCGCCCTGCAGGTGCGCCGATGCCTTTTCCTTGGTCGTGAAGAAGCCGGTGCACTCGAGCACGACGTCGACGCCGAGCTCCTTCCACGGCAGCTCGGCGGGGTTGCGCTGGGCCAGCACCTTGATGCGGTCGGCCTCCCGGCCGTCCCCGTGGGCGGAGACGATCATCGAATCGCCATCGACGGCGACGTGGCCGGGGAACGGCCCGTGCGCCGTGTCGTAGCGGGTCAGGTGCGCGTTGGTCTCGGCCTTGCCGAGATCGTTGATCGCGACGATCTTGATGTCGTGCTTCCTGCCGTACTCGTAGTGCGCGCGCAGGATGTTGCGGCCGATGCGGCCGTAGCCGTTGATGGCGACGTTGATGGTCATGGTTTGCCTCTGATGAAGTTAATTGGCGCTTGCGGCACTTGCCGGGCTCGCCGCCGGTTTGGCGACAGACTTGCCGGCCAGCCGGAAAGCGAACGACCTCTGCACCCGGATCTCGGCCGGACGCAGTTTCAGTTGCGTTTCGAGCATCGCAACCATCGCCGCGCGGTCCAGCAAAGGGTACCCGCTCGATTTCACGATGGCCACGGAGAGCGCCTCACCCTGCTCGCTGAATCTCGCGATGACACTGACATCGCCTTCCTCATTGTCGGCCATGGCCTCGGGGGGATAGACGGGCTGCGCGCCGTGCCGAACGAGCTCGAGCGACATCGCTTGCGCTCCGCCGCTGCTCTCGTGTACGGCTTCGCGAAGCTCGCTCTCTCGAACGAGACTAGCCACGGCCGAATCTTGGTAAACGGTGTCTGGACGATGGCGGGAACGATCTCTCGGCAAGATGGCGGTGGCGTGCGAAAACCGTTCGAGCATCGCGTTGTCGAGCTCGTCCGAGCCGGTGCCACCGACCAGGCACCGCATTGAAACGACGCCAGCGTCGTCGACCGTGTATTGATAGGTGACGTTGCCTTCGATGCCGGCCGCATACGCGCTGTCGGGATAGGCCAGCGGTCTGGTTCCTTTGAAGGCAAGCGCCACGGGATGGCGCTGGCTGCTGTCGCAAGCTGGAATGGCGCGCGCGTCGATCGACCATCCGAAGCCGGCCGCGATCAGCAAGGCGCCGATGCGAGGGATGCGGATAGCGCGGTCACGCATGTCCGGCCGTCAAGTGAGATCGAGCAATCCGCAAGGCACCAGCACGGTCAGGTTCTTGCCGACGAGCTGCCTCAAGGTGGCAGTCGAACCCTTGAACTCGATTTTCTTTAGCCATTGGGCGAATTCCTGCCGGTTCGCGTTGACGACGCCGACGTCGCTCACCCCGTTGTCGGCATAGGGGCGCCAGTAGGACAACTGGACTTTGAACGGGCAGTCCATCGTCGTGAAATCGAAGCGGACCTTCTGTTCATCGAGCTTGCTGAGCGCACGCACCATGTCCTGCAGGGCCGTGTCCTTGAATGCCAGCTCGGGCGTGCCTTCCATCGCAAAAGTGAATTGCTGTCTCACTCGGTATCCAGACGGACTGTCCACCTTGCAAGAGAAACGGTAGTGCGAGACGTGCGCCTCGACCGCATCGGCGAAGGCCTGGTCACCGCTGTTGAAGACGATCGAGACCTTCGGCGGTTCGTTCGCCGCCGTGAAGACCATTTCCCCCAGCACGACGACGCGATCGTCTTTGCCGGGATCATTGGAACGGTGACTGGAGCGGGGGTAGCTCAGGAATGCGCCGGTGCCTGTGAAACAGCTGCTGGCGGGATTTTCAGCGACAGCCCGGACGGCCCCGGAAACCACCTTGCCGCCTGCCTCTGGCCGATACACGAACTCCTGGGTTGCCACGGCCGGCGCCATGGAGGCCTCGAGGCAAGGCAGCCGGTATCCGTCGACGTAGTCGAGGACGGCACGTCGAAAGTCGCTGCCTGCGCTGTCGAAAAAAACGACGACCTTGGGCGGCCCGTCACGGCTCGGAAAGGAGATCCGGAGGCGCAACAACGCACCGATTTTGACCGATGCGTCGTTTGGCAAGACGAGCTTGTCCGGAGCCGGCGTCTCCAGGCAATGCATGGTCGAGATCACCGGCTCGACGACGATCTGCTCGGCATGGCTGGAAGCAGCGAACATGCCGAGCACCACCGAGAGCACCAGCAAGATGCCTTGCCGTGTCCATTTCCCGATCCGACCATTGCTTCGGTTCATCCGATCACCTTCTGGCCAGCACCGCCGACGCGACCGCCACGACATTTTCCGCCGTGAAGCCGAAGTGCTTGAACAGCACCGGCGCCGGCGCCGATTCGCCGTAGCGGTCGAGGCCGATCACGGCGGCGCAGCCGTATTTCCACCAGCCGTCGGTCACGCCCATCTCGATCGCGACGCGCGGCACGCCCGGCGGCAGCACGCTGTCTTTCCAGGCCCGGTCCTGGCGGTCGAAGACGTCGGTCGACGGCATCGAGACGACACGCGCCGCGATGCTGCCGTTCTCGGGCCGCGCCAGCAGTTGCTGCGCGTTCAGGGCCAGCTGCACCTCCGAGCCCGTCGCGATCAGCACCACGCGCGCCTTGCGGCGCAGGCCGACCTCGCTCGGCTCGGCCAGCACGTAGCCGCCGCGCGAGATCTCGGCGAGCGCGCCTTCGGGCCCGCTGCTCTCGAACGCCGGGCGCGGCGCATACGGCAGGTTCTGGCGCGACAGCAGCAGCGCGCTCGGCCCGTCGGCGCGCTCGATCGCGGCGGCCCAGGCCGCGATCGTCTCGACCGTGTCGCCCGGGCGCCAGACGTCGAGATCCGGGATCAGGCGCAATGACGCGGCATGCTCGACCGACTGGTGCGTCGGACCGTCTTCGCCGAGCCCGATCGAATCGTGCGTGAAGACGTGGATGACGCGTTTCTTCATCAGCGCCGCCATGCGGATGGCGTTGCGGCTGTAGTCGCTGAACGTGAGGAAGGTGCCGCCGTACGGGATCAGGCCGCCGTGCAGGGCGATGCCGTTCATGATCGCGGCCATGCCGAATTCGCGCACGCCGTAGTTGATGTGCCGGCCGCCGCGGCCGTTCGCATCGGCGACCACGGCGCCGTCGGCGCCGAAACGCAGCGGCGCGGTCTGGCGCGTGTTGGTGAGGTTCGATCCGGTCAGGTCGGCGCTGCCGCCGAGCAGCTCGGGCAAGGCCTCCGTGAAGACCTCGAGCGCGAGCTGGCTGGCCTTGCGGCTGGCGACGGTCTCGGCCTTGCCGTGCGCAGCGGCGATGGCGGCGTGCACGGTGGCGCGCCAGCCGGTGGGCAGCTCGCCGGCCATCCGGCGTCGGTAGTCGGCCGCGAGCGCGGGATGGGCCTTCGCATAGGCCGCGAAGAGCTTGTTCCAGGCCGCTTCGGCCGAGGCGCCGGCGCGCTTCGCGTCCCAGCCCGCATAGGCTTCCTCGGGCACGACGAACGGCGGGTGGGCCCAGCCGAGAGCTTGCCGGGTCAGCGCGATCTCGTCGGCGCCGAGCGCTTCGCCGTGCGCCTTGGAGGTGCCGCCGCGGTTCGGCGAGCCCTTGCCGATGACGGTCTTGCAACAGATGATCGTCGGCTTGCCGCGCGACTCGCGCGCGGATGCGATCGCCGCGTCGACCGCCGCCACGTCGTGGCCGTCGACACCGGCGACGACGTTCCAGCCGTAGGCCTCGAAGCGCTTCGGCGTGTCGTCGATGAACCAGGGCGCCACCGCGCCGTCGATCGAGATGCCGTTGTCGTCGTAGAGCGCGATCAGCTTGTCGAGCTTCCAGGCGCCGGCCAGCGCGCAGGCTTCGTGGCTGATGCCCTCCATGAGGCAACCATCGCCGAAGAACACGTAGGTGTGGTGGTCGACGACGGCGTGGCCGTCGCGATTGAATTCGGCGGCGAGCAGCTTCTCGGCGAGCGCCATGCCGACGGCGTTGGTCAGGCCCTGGCCGAGCGGGCCGGTGGTGGTCTCGATGCCCGGCGTCACGTCGACCTCCGGATGGCCCGGCGTCTTGCTGTGCAGCTGGCGGAAGCTGCGCAGCTCGGCCAGCGAGAGGTCGTAGCCGGTCAGGTGCAGCAACGCGTACTGCAGCATCGAGCCGTGGCCATTCGAGAGCACGAAGCGATCGCGGCCGGGCCAGTGCGGGTTGCCCGGGTTGTGGCGCAGGTGCCGGCTCCAGAGCGCCACCGCCATGTCGGCCATGCCCATCGGCGCGCCGGGGTGGCCGGAGTTGGCCTGCTGCACGGCGTCCATCGCCAGGGCGCGAATGGCGTTGGCCATCAACGCGGCCTGCGTCACCGGCGGCGTCTTTCTCGCTGCCGCAACCTTGCTGGATGGGAGATCGGTCGCGGCCATGCAGAAGTGTTCCGTGTGCAGGGGAGCCGATCATTTTACGGGGGCCGCTCGGCCCGGTCGGCGCCGGATAATCGGCCGATGCAGGGCCTTCATCTCACTGCCGATCTGCGCGGCTGCGACGCGTCGCGGCCCGTGATGATCGACACCGTCGCCCTGCGCGCCCTGTGTCTCGCGGCCGTCGCGGGCGCCGGTCTCAGCGCGGTCGGGGAGTTGTTCCATCGCTTCGCGCCGCCGCCGGAGGCCGACGCGCCGAGCGGCATCACCGGCGTGGTCCTGCTGGCCGAATCGCACCTCGCCGTGCACACCTGGCCGGAGCTGGAAGCGGCGACGGTCGACGTCTACGTCTGCAACCTCGGCGTCGACAATTCCGACAAGGCGCACGTTCTCATGTCGACGCTGGTCGACGCGTTCGCGCCGGCGCGCATCGAGCGGCAAGCGCATCAGCGCGGCGGATGAAAGCCATCGTCCTGGCCGCCGGCCGCGGCTCGCGGATGCGGCCTCTTTCCGACCACACGCCCAAGCCGCTGCTGGTCGTCCACGGCAAGCCGCTGATCGTGTGGCACCTCGAAGCGCTGGCGCAGGGCGGCGTGCGCGAGGTCGTCGTCAATACAGACTGGCTCGAGCAGCAGATCGTCGACGCGCTCGGCGACGGGGCCCGGTTCGGCGTCTCGATCACCTACTCGATGGAAGGCCGCGACCACGGCGGCGCGCTCGAGACCG
The DNA here is from genome assembly GCA_964657365.1 of uncultured Burkholderiaceae bacterium. Taxonomy (GTDB): domain Bacteria; phylum Pseudomonadota; class Gammaproteobacteria; order Burkholderiales; family Burkholderiaceae_C; genus Schlegelella_A. The sequence continues at coordinate 7,619 of CAZZVH010000047.1, read as the reverse complement.
CGGGCGGCATCGCCAAGGCGCTGCCTTTGCTCGGCGACGCGTTCTGGGTCGTCTCCGCCGACATCCATGCGCCGGAATTCCGCTTCAGCGCCAGCGTCGCCGACGCGTTCGTGGCGAGCGGGCGGCTCGCCCGGCTGTGGCTGGTGCCGAATCCCGACTTCCATCCCCGCGGAGATTTCGGCCTCGGCGCCGACGGCCTCGGCCTCGCCGACACGGCCGGCCCCGACGGCCAGCGCTGGACCTACGCCAACATCGCGCTCCTGCGTGCCGAGATGTTCGCCGGCATCGCGCCAGGAGACCGGGCGCCCCTGGCGCCGCTGCTCTACGCGGGGATGCGCGAACGCCGCATCGGCGCCGAGATCTGGCGCGGCCGCTGGGCCAACGTCGGCACGCCGGCGCAGCTGGCCACGCTCAACGCCGGCCCGCCTGGCGTGCTGCCCGATCCGCCGCCTGCCGCGCCGCCCGGCGGACCATCCACGGCATGATCGTGTAGAAGAAGCAGACGATCAGCACGCAGGCGGTGCCGATCCCGCCGCCGACCTGGATATCGAGCCAGTTCAGCTCGGACGGTGGTGCGGTGGGGCGGCCCCCTTCCGACGGCACGAGGGTCAGGGTGCGGGCGTCGTCGGCGACCGGCGCCTTCATGCGCGTGAAGATCTCGAGCGCCGGCGCCGGCACTGCGCCTTCCACGCGCACCAGCAGGACGCCGTCGTTGCTGCGCAGCGCTTCCCGCACGACCAGGGACTGGTCGCTTTCGATCGACAGCAGGAGATGCACCGGATCGCCCTCGTTCCAGCCGGGCTCGACGATCGGCACCAGGGCCATCTTCTTGCTGTACTGGCCCTCCGTGCGCGTCACCACGTGCTCGCCGAGCAAGCGCCCGCGCACCGCCAGGTGATCGCCCGCGGCGGCATGCAGCGGCGCGGCTGCGGCCAATGCCAACGGCGTGTAGACGGCGGCGGCGTCGACGTTCTTCCCGCGCGCATCCCACGCCGCCCAGCCGAACGCCCCGGCCCAGACGACCGCATCGAGGACGACGAAGGCGAGCAGGGCGACGCCGAAGCGCGGCAGCCCCTTCAGCGGCGCCGCGCCCGGGTCGCGCGGCGGCACATGCCTCGGGTAGAGCCACAGCCAGAACGGGGCGGCCACGATGACACCGGCGAACGTCAGCACCAGCAAGGTGATCTTGCGCGAATAGGTCCCGTCGGACCGGGCCTGCGCCGCGTTGAGCCAGCCCACCACGCCGGTGTCGCTGGTGGTCGCGTAGATGGCCAGGCAGAGGTAGGCCACGCCGGTGATCCCGAGGATCAGCGCCTGGCGGGCGAGCACGCTGCGGCGGCTGCTCATTGCGCGAGGCTCTTCGTCACGGCGTCGATCCGCCGCATCACCTCGGGCGTCAGCTTCGGCAGCACCGCGACGGCGCCGAGATTCGAGGTCAGCTGCGCCAGGGTCGACGCGCCGGTGATGACGGTCGAGACATGCGGGTTCTTCGCGACCCAGGAGATCGCCAGCTGCGCGACCGTCGCGCCGAGCTCGGCCGCGATCGGCTCCAGCCTGGCCACGGCCGCATTGCGCGCCGGGTCGGTCAGCCCGTCGGCGAGGAACGACATGTTCTCGAGCGCGCCGCGGCTGTTGGCCGGCACGCCGTTCCGGTACTTGCCGGTGAGCAGGCCGCTGGCCAGCGGGCTCCACGTCGTGAGGCCGAGGCCGATGGAATCGTAGAGCTCCGCATACTCCTTCTCGACCCGCTCGCGGTGGAACAGGTGGTACTGCGGTTGCTCCATCACCGGCTTCCTCAGGTGATGCCGCTCGGCGATGTCCCACGCCTCCCTGATCTCGGCGGCCGACCATTCACTGGTGCCCCAGTAGAGCGCCTTGCCGCTGGCGATGATGTCGCTCATCGCCCAGACCGTCTCCTCGACCGGCGTCTGCGGATCGGGCCGGTGGCAGTACACCAGATCGACGAAATCGAGGCCGAGCCGCTGCAGCGAGCCGTCGATCGCCTGCATCAGGTACTTGCGGTTCAGCGTGTTCTTGCGGTTGATCGCCACGGGGTCGCTGTCGATGCCCCAGAAAAACTTGGTCGAGACGATGTAGTTGAGGCGCGGCCACTTCAGCGCCTTGAAGGCCTCGCCCATGACGATCTCGCTCTGGCCCCTGGCGTAGACCTCGGCGTTGTCGAAGAAGTTGATGCCGGCGTCCATCGCCGCGGCGAGCATCTCGCGCGCGGCGGGCGTGCCGACCTGGTTGTGGTACGTGACCCAGGAGCCGAGCGAGAGCTCGCTCACCTTCAATCCGCTCGAGCCGAGGCGGCGGTATTCCATGTCGGGATTCCTTGGTGCGTGTGAAAGGCGGAACCGCGCAGGTTAACCAAAATCCGCGCCTCTCGTCGTGGGACCAGCGCCGGGACTAAAGTCCGGCCATGGACATGAAAGTGGCTGTCGATCCCGGCCTCGCGCCGTTCCTGGCCCGCCGCAAGCGGCTTGCGGAGACCCTGCGCGCGCACGGCGGCGGCGTCGCCATCGTGCCGACCGCACCCGAGCGGCAGCGCAACGACGACAACGACCATCCCTACCGCCACGACAGCGGCTTCCACTACCTCACCGGCTTCGGCGAACCGGGTGCCTGGCTGGTGCTCTTCGCCGACGGTCGATCGATGCTGTTCTGCCGGCCGAAGGACATCGAACGCGAAGTCTGGGACGGACGCCGCCTCGGCCCCGACGCAGCCCCCATGGCGCTCGGCGTCGACGCCGCCGGGTCGGTCGACGCGCTCGACCAGGCGATGGTCGACCTGCTCTCGAACCAGCCCGCCGTCTGGCTGCCGTCGGCCACGCCCGGCCTGCAGGAGCGGGTCGACGGCTGGCTGGCGCGCGTGCGCGGCAGGCATGCGCAGGGCGTCGGGGCACCGCGGACGCAGCACGATCTCGCACCCTGGATCGACGAGATGCGTCTCGTCAAGGATGCGGTCGAGCTGGACACGATGCGCCGTGCCGCGGCGATCAGCGCCGGAGCACACGCCCGGGCGATGCGCTTCTGCGCCTTGCGCACGCGGGCCGACCCCCATGCCGGCGTTCCCGAATACGAGATCGAGGCGGAGCTGCTGCACGAGTTCCGCCGCCACGGCGCCGCCGGCGTCGCCTACGAATCGATCGTCGCCGCCGGAGCGAATGCCTGCGTCCTGCACTACGCCGCGGGCCAGACCCGCCTGCGCGCCGGCGAGCTCTGCCTGATCGACGCGGGCTGCGAGCTCGACGGCTACGCCAGCGACATCACCCGCACCTTCCCCGCCGACGGCCGCTTCACGCCGGCGCAGCGCGCCCTCTACGAGATCGTCGTCGAGGCGCAGCGGGCGGCTCTCGAGGCGGTGCATCCCGGCGCGCGCCACCGCGATGCGCACGCCGCTGCCGTGCGGGTGCTCGCGCAGGGCATGCTCGACACCGGCCTGCTCGACCGGAACAAGGTCGGCGATGTCGACGCCGTCGTCGACGCGCAGGCCTACCGGCCGTTCTACATGCACGGCACCGGCCACTGGCTCGGCCGCGACGTCCACGATGCCGGCGACTATCTCTCGGCCCACGAAGCGCCGGTCGACCAGCCCGACTGGCAGCGTGGCGGACGGATCGTCAAGCGGCCGTCGCGCCGGCTCGAGCCAGGAATGGTCGTGACGATCGAGCCAGGCCTCTACGTCCGCCCGGCCGAAGGCGTTCCGGAGCGCTTCTGGAACATCGGCATCCGGATCGAGGACGACGTCATCGTCACGGCGACCGGCCACGAGATCATCAGCCGCGGCGTGCCGGTGCTCGCCGACGAGATCGAAGCCCTGATGCGCGACGCGCGCTGAGGCGCCGCGCACCGTTCGCTGTCGACCGCGACGTCGCCGATGCGGCGTCCGGATCGCCAGCCCAGCCTCGACCCGTGCCCATCTTCTACGTCTTCGCCGCCTGCGCGTTCGCGAGCGGCTTCGCGCTCCGCCTGGTCGATCCGATCGTGCTGCCGGTCGCGGCCCACTTCGGCGTGTCGCTCGGCGCCGCGGCGATGCTCAACACGGCATTCGCGTTGCCCTACGCGCTGGCCCAGCCCTTCCTCGGCCCGCTCGGCGACCGCTTCGGCAAGACCCGCTGCATGCAGCTCTGCATCGCCGGCCTGGCCCTGATGCTGGCGCTCGGTGCGCTGGCGCCGAACTACGCGGTGCTGATCGGCACGCGGATCTGCGCCGGCATCTGCGCCGGCGGGCTGATCCCGATCGTCGTCGCCAGCCTCGGCGACCGGTACGACATGAGCGAGCGGCAGGTGATGATCGGCCGCATGCTGTTCGCGATCATCTCCGGGCAGATGCTCGGCTCGGTGGTCTCGGGTTTCGCCAACATCGCGTTCGGCTGGCACAGCGCGCTCTTCATCGCCGCAGGCGTCGGCGCCGTGGCGGCCGGCATCGCCTGGATCTTCCTGCCGCGCGGCGACACGGGCGACGCGCCGCGCTCCACGGCGTCGGTCGCCGCGATCTACGGCAGCATCTTCCAGAACCCGAAGGCGCCCTGGCTGATCGGCTGCGTGATGGCCGAAGGCGTGCTCTTCTACGGCCTCTTCCCGTACATGAGCGAGCTGCTGCTGGCCGCCCACGCGGCCACGCGCGACGGCATCTCCGCGCACACCGGGCTCGTGCTCGGCGCCTACGGCATCGGCGGCATGGCCTATGCCGCGACGGTGCGCCTGCTGCTCGGCGCCATCGGCCCGCGCCGCATGTCGCTGATCGGCTCGACGGCGGCCGCTCTCTGCTATGCCGCCCTGGTGCTGGCGCCCGCCTGGTGGATCGATGCCGCGGCGATGTTCGTCGCCGGCCTCTCCTTCTACATGATGCACAACTCGCTGCAGACGGAAGCGACCGAGATCGCGCCGGCCACGCGCGGCTCGGCGGTCGCCCTCTTCAGCTGCGGCTTCTTCACCGGCCAGGGCATCGGCCCGCTCGTGTTCGGCGGCCTGCTGCACGGGCTCGGGCCGGCGACCGCGCTGCTGGTCGTGGCACTGGCGATCCTGGTGCTCGGCCGGGTCGTGGTGGCAAAGGTCGTCGATGGCCGCGTCTTCGTCCGGGGGGGACACTGAGTGATCGATTCGCGGTGGCGCGACGCGGCAAGCGATGTCGGTCAGTCGTTGTCGCCGCGGGTCCGGAAGTACTCGTCGAGCAGGGCGTGCAGCGCCGGCTTGGCGCTCGCCCAGCGCCACGCTCCCTGCGAGCCGAAGACCAGATCGACCTCGGGATCGAAGTCGTGCGCCGCCAGGGCCAGATGACGTCCTTCTGCGTTGCGCCTGGCCAGTTCGCCGTGCCAGAGGTGACGGATCTCGCCAGGGACCAGGCCGACCTGGCCGCCGACGTCGTGATGGAAAGGCTCGGCCCAGGCGTCGTAGCGTGCCACCTGCTTCGCGTTCATGTGATGCAGCCGCGCCGCGACGTTCGACACGCCGTAGGCGGCGCAGAGCAACGCCGTATCGCCGCCGCCGATCACGTTGGCATCGAAGAAGCCGTTGCGCTCGAGCAGCTCGCGCCGGGCGGCCCAGGCCATGCCCGGCATCGCGCTGCTGCGGTCGGTCACTCCCTCGAGCACGGTGCTGGCCGATCGGCCTGCCTGCACTTCAGCCGCCACAGACGGCACCTGCGAGCCTCGCCCATCGAGCTCGAAGCCTTCCGGACCGAGGTAGCGGAGCGCGGAGAACAGCTGCACGAGCGGTGTATGCGCCAGCGCCTCGGCCGCCCGTCGGGGCCAGTCGCCATCCGTCAGCATCACGTCGGCATCGAGCCAGGCGACATGCCGGCATCGCGGCGGCAGCCGGGGCAGCAGCAGGTTGAGCAGTCGCTCCTTCTGCCACAGCACGTCGCCGTCGCCGATCGCCACATAGAGATCGGCGTCGCCGCTGGTCAGGTGCCACTCCCCGCCGAAGCCGAGCTCGATCGTGGCGAGCGGCACCGGGAGTGCTGCACGGAAGCGGCGGTAATTTTCGACCCGCCGGCGAGATCCGGAAGAGTTGAAGAAGCTGGTGATCGCCCAAAGCGAACCATCGGAGGTCATGCGCCGGCTTCGGAGCTCGCACGACGCACGATGCACAGGCCGTCGCCGAAGGGAACGGTCAAGACCTCGAACGCAGGGTCGGCGCGCAGGCTGTCCATGTAGCGCTTCACCGTGTGCCGATAGGGTCGATCTTCGCCGTAGATGCGCGACGTGCGTTCACGGACGCTGTCGTGGAACAGGCAGTAGCCGCCCGGAACGAGCAGTGGCTCGCAGACTTCGTGGTCGATCCGGGCCTGCTCTTCGGTGTGGAAGCCATCCACGAGCACGATGTCGACGCTGCGAGCGAGGCCATGCCAGGCCGGGCTTGCGGCGAAGGCCGCCGTGGTCGCCGCATGATGGTCGATGTTGTCGAGTCCGTATCGGGCGAAGTGGGCCGTCACGCGGTCGGGCCCCTTCCAGAAGTCGTCCACCATCGACGGATCGATGAAGACGACCCGGCCACCTTGGCCGTTGTCGGCCAGGGCGCGGGCGAAGACCATCGGCGCGAAGCCGCGATGCGAGCCGATCACGACGACACGCTCCGGGCGAGTCACGCGGCCCAGCCCGTAGTAGATCCATCCCAGGCCAAGGTCCAGTTCCTGCGGACGCTGCGCGTGCCCCATGGCGGCGAGCGCGGGATCGCGGAACAGCTCTGCGATCCAGTCCGTCAGGCTACCCTGCATTCGAAGTCCTCCCGCTTGTGCCCGGGGCCAGTCGCAATCCGCTCGACGGCTGTCATGCGCACTCGGAACGGATGGCGCAGCCGCTTCCTGACGGCATCGGCCAGCGTGGTTTCCTCGTCAGCGGTCAGCGCCCGCCGCAGCACCATCTCGATCTCGATCTCCTCGAGCGAGTGCTGGATCATCCTCAGCTCGCGGATCGCCGCGAGCTTGACGAGCGTGTCTAACGGGAACCCCGGCCAGGCCGACCGACCCCCCGGAAGCTGCATCATGTTGCGCGATCGGCCGAGGATGCCCCGGAGCGTGGGCAGCGTCCTGCCGCAGGTGCACCGTTCGCCCACGGTCGCCACGTCGCCGAGGTCGTAGCGCAGGAGCGGCATCGCGAAGTTGTGCAGCGACGTCACGACCACGCGCCCGGACTCGCCGACAACGCACTGGCGACCGTCGTCGCCGATCACTTCGACCAGGACATCCTCCGACTGCACGTGATAGAGGTCCGACTCGGGGCACTGCAGCGCGACGTAGCCGACCTCGTTCGCCGAGTAGAGATCGGTCAGAGGGACGCCCCAGGCCTGCGTGACCAGATCGCGCAGGTCGTCGGGCAGGCGCTCGGAATACGTGCGCGCCTCGCGCAGCGAAGGAAGCGTCTGACCGCGCTCCTGGCTGCGCATGACAAGTGCGCGAAGGTTCGAAGGATGGGTCAGCAAGACCTGGGGCCGTTCCTCGCGCAACCAGTCGAGCTGCGTGTCGAGATCTTCGCGCGCGTCGAAAGCAACGCCCGGACCGCAGGCGTAGCCTTCGTAGGCGTCGCTCCATGTCGCGCTCTGCTGACGTTGTGCGCCGACACGGATGGCGGCCAGCTTGCCGCCGAGATCGCGTCCGTGCCAGAGGGAATCGCGCA
>CAZZVH010000046.1:0-13471 GCA_964657365.1 uncultured Burkholderiaceae bacterium | reverse complement strand
TCTCGAAGTCGATCGGGTTGACCTTGTGCGGCATCGTGCTCGAGCCGATCTCGCCAGCCGTCGTCTTCTGCGAGAAATAGCCCAGGCTGATGTAGCCCCAGGCGTCGCGGCACCAGTCGATCAGCACAGTGTTGGCGCGCTTGATCGCGTCGAACAGCTCGGCGACGGCGTCGTGCGGCTCGATCTGCGTCGTGTGCGTGCTGAAGGCGAGGCCGAGGCGGTCTTCGACGACGCCGCGGGCGAAGCCTTCCCAGTCGAACTCCGGATAGGCGGCGAGATGCGCGTTGTAGTTGCCGACGGCGCCGTTCATCTTGGCCAGCAGGCGCACGGCCGCGATCCGCTCCATCGCCCGGCCGAGCCGGACGGCGACGTTGGCGAGCTCCTTGCCGAGAGTCGTCGGCGTCGCGGTCTGGCCGTGCGTGCGCGAGAGCATCGGCTGCGCCGCGTGCGTGGCTGCCATCGCGGCCAGCGTGCCGCGCACGCGTTCGAGCGCGGGCAGCAGGACCTCGGCGCGCGCTGCTTCCAGCATCAGCGCGTGGCTGGTGTTGTTGATGTCCTCACTGGTGCAGGCGAAGTGCAGGAAGCCCGTCATCGCTGCCAGGCCGGCATGGCCCGCGGCCTGCTTCGCGAGCCAGTACTCGACCGCCTTGACGTCGTGGTTGGTCGTCTTCTCGATCGCCTTGATCGCTTCGGCATCGGCCTCGGAGAACCGCTCGACCAGTCCGTTCAGCAGCGCCAGCCCGGACGCGTCGACCGGCGGCAGCCCGGCCAGGCCGGCCTGCGACAACGCCAGGAACCATGCCACCTCGACGCGGACGCGGCACCGGATCAGGCCGTATTCCGACAGCAGCGGCCGCAACGCGTCGACCTTCGCGGCGTAGCGGCCGTCCAGTGGCGACAAGGCGGTGAGCGGCGAAACGGGCATCGGTCTGAACGGAGGGCCAGGAAGCCGGACATTATCGGCTGGCCCTAGAATGAAAAACCGACGAAGCCCGCTCTCGAGATGCGGGACGAACCGAAAAGATCTCGAACTTCCGACGCGACGCGCCACACATGAAACTGATCGGTTCCCTGACGAGCCCCTACGTGCGCAAAGTGCGCATCGTCATGGCCGAGAAGAAGCTCGACTTCCAGTTCGAACAGGCAGACGTCTGGGGCAGCGACGACATTCTCGAAGCCAACCCGCTCGGCAAGGTGCCCTGCCTGGTGATGGAAGGCGGCGAGGCGGTGTTCGATTCTCGGGTGATCGTCGAGTACCTCGATGCGCGGTCGCCGCTGGCTCGCCTGATCCCGGAATCGAACCGCGAGCGCACCGAGGTGCGCACCTGGGAGGCGCTCTCGGACGGCATCCTCGACGCCGCCATCCTCGCCAGGCTGGAAGCAAACTGGCCGGGTCGGACGGCCGAGCAACGCTGCCAGGCCTGGATCGACCGGCAGCTCGTCAAGGTGCGGGCCTCTCTGGTGGCGATCTCCACGGGCCTGGCGGAAAAGCCGTGGTGCGGCGGCATCCACATGACCCTTGCCGACATCTCTGTCGGCTGCGCGCTCAGCTACCTGTCGTTCCGCTTCCCGGACATCGCCTGGCGTGCAGACCACCCCAATCTCGGCCGCCTGGCCGACAAGCTGAACGCCCGCCAGAGCTTCATCGACTCGCAGCCGCCGGCGTGACGCGGCGCGCGGGCGTGCCGCTGTCGGCCGCTCGTGAAACGCCTGCTAGGCCGGCGTCGCCGTGAAGCTCGAGGCGCGGGCCATCGGCCAATAGGTGCGGAACACCTGCTGGTCGGTGTCGCCTGCCAGCAAGGCGCCGCGCTCCAGGAAGGGCAGCAGGTTGGCCAGCAGCTTGACGCCGTGCTCCGAATTGCGGCGCACGATGTGCGAGGCGGTGATGGCGCCCGGTTCGTCGAGACCGGCCGCCTGCACCAGCTCCTTCAGCGCCATCAGCGTGTTCTGGTGGAAGTGGTAGACCCGATCGGCCTTGCTCAGGGGGTCGAGCGCCTTCTGCCGATGCGGATCCTGCGTCGCCACCCCTGTCGGGCAATTGCCGGTATGGCAGGTCTGCGCCTGGATGCAGCCGAGCGCGAACATGAAGCCGCGGCCGGCGTTGCACCAGTCGGCGCCGAGCGCCAGCATGCGGGCGATGTCGAAGGCGCTGACGACCTTGCCGGCGCAGCCGAGCCGGATCTTGTCGCGGATGTCGAGCCCGACGAGCGTGTTGTGCACGAGCAGCAGGCCTTCCTGCAACGGCGCGCCGACATGGTCGGTGAATTCCAGCGGCGCCGCGCCGGTGCCACCCTCGGCGCCGTCGACGACGATGAAGTCGGGCAGGATGCCGGTCTCCTGCATGGCCTTGGCGATGCCGAACCACTCCCACGGATGGCCGATGCAGAGCTTGAAGCCGGTCGGCTTGCCGCCTGAAAGCGTGCGCAGGCGCTCGATGAACAGCATCATCTCGACCGGCGTGCGGAAGGCGCTGTGGGACGCCGGCGAGACGCAGTCGACCCAGGGCTGCACGCCGCGCGCCTCGGCGATCTCGAGCGTGACCTTCGGGCCGGGCAGGACGCCGCCATGGCCGGGCTTGGCGCCCTGCGAGAGCTTCAGCTCGATCAGCTTCACCTGCGGGTCGATCGCGTTCGCCGTGAAGCGTTCCTCGCTGAACGAGCCGTCGGCGTTGCAGCAGCCGAAGTAGCCGGAGCCCACTTCCCAGATCAGGTCGCCGCCGTTGGCGCGGTGGTAGCGGCTGATCGAGCCTTCGCCGGTGTCGTGCGCGAAGCCGCCGCGCTTGGCGCCGGCGTTGAGGGCCAGGATGGCGTTGGCCGAGAGCGCGCCGAAGCTCATCGCCGAGATGTTGAAGATGCTGGCGCTGTACGGCTGCGCCCGCGTGCCGCCGATCATGACGCGGAAGTCGTGCGTCTTCAGCACGGTCGGCTGGAGCGAGTGGTTGATCCACTCGTAGCCGATCGAGCCGACGTTCATCTGCGTGCCGAACGGCCGTTTGTCGGAATCGCCCTTGGCGCGCTGATAGACGAGCGAGCGCTGCTGGCGCGAGAACGGCGCCGATTCGTTGTCGCCCTCGATGAAGTACTGCCGCATCTCCGGCCGGATGAACTCGAACAGGAACCGCAGGTGGCCGATCACCGGATAGTTGCGCAGGATCGAGTGGTGCGTCTGCAGGGTGTCGCGCAGGCCGAGCAGGACCAGGCCCAGGAAGACGATCGCCGGCCAGACGCTCATGCCCATGTCCGACCAGGCGTAGCCGCAGCCGATCAGGCCGACCAGGCACAGCGCCCACACCGTGTACCGGATGGGGAAGTGCTGGTCGAGCCGGTTGATCCACGCGAACATCGGGCGCCCTTCGTCGAAGTGGCGCGATGGTAGACCGCGCCCCCGCGGCGGGGCTCGTGGAATGCGTGAACTCCGGCGCTAGCGACCCGGCGCAGCGAGAAGGAATGCGCGAAGGCGCGCGGCCACCTCGTCGGGGCGTTCCTCGGGAATGAAGTGGCCGGCGTCCATGGCCTTGCCGTCGATGCCGCCGCCGCACTGTGCGCGCCACAGCGTCAGCGGCTGGTAGAGCTTGCCGACGACGCCGTGCTCGCCCCACAGCACGAGGGCCGGGCAGATGATCTTCTCGCCGGCGGCGCGCGATGCGCGGTCGTGCTCGAGGTCGATGCCGGCCGAGGCGCGGTAGTCCTCGCAGGCGGCGTGGATCGCGTCGGCGCGGGCGAAGCACCGTTCGTAGTCGGCCAGTGCTTCCGGCTCGATGTGATCGAGACTCTTCGCGCCCCATTCGCCCAGCGTCCAGCGCAGGTAGAACGACGGGTCGCCGCCGATCATGCGCTCGGGCAGCGGCTGCGGCTGGATCAGAAAGAACCAGTGGTAGTACCAGGTCGCGAAGCGCATGTCGGTCATGTCGTACATGTCGAGCGTCGGCACGATGTCGATGAAGGCGACGCGCTCGACGCGTTCCGGATGGTCGAGCGCCAGCCGGTGCGCCACCCGCGCGCCGCGGTCGTGGCCGGCGACGAGAAAGCGCCGATGGCCGAGGCCGCTCATCAACGCCGCCATGTCGGCCGCCATCGCCCGCTTGCTGTACAGCGCGTGCGACGTGTCCGAGGACGAGGCGACGGGCTTGGCGGAATCGCCGTAGCCGCGCAGGTCGGGAATGACGAGCGAGAAGTCGGCGGCCAGACGCCGTGCGACGCGATGCCACATCGCATGCGTCTGCGGGTAGCCGTGCAGGAGCAGCAGCGCCGGCTTGGCCGGATCGCCGCCGGTCCGGGCGAACAGCTCGACCTCACCGGCGGGGTGCGGACAGGCCTCGAATCCGTCGTACCAGGGCATGTGCGACTCCTGCCGGCACGGGCCGGCGACCGCATTCTCGCCGCCCGCGGGGCGCGCAACGGGCCGGCGTGTCAGCTCGCCGTGGCGTCGATCGGTTCGTCGGCACGGAGCCGGTGCGGCGTGGCCGGCGGCACGGCGCGGGCCGGTGCGATCGGCCGGCCGATGCCGAGGCCCCGGGACGACGCGGCGAACGTCTCGCGCAGCCAGCGTTGCGCTGGATCGCGCTCGTGCCGGCGGTGCCAGAGAAAGCCGACATCGATCGGCGGCAAGGCGCCGGGGAACTCCCGCACCGCGAGACCATCGGCCAGGCCGGACGCCGCGACGAAGCTGCGCGGCAGCACGGTCAGCAGGTCCAGATCGTGGACGACGCGCGCGGCGATCGCGAACTCGTGCACCGTCAGGGCGACGCGTCGTTCGCGACCGAGCCGGGCCAGCGCTTCGTCGACGAACCCGCGCGGCCGGCCAGCGAAGCTCACGCGCACGTGCCGGGCAGCGCAATAGGCGTCGAGACCGATCGTCGGCTCGCTCGCCAGCGGATGGCCCGCGCGCATGACGCAGACGTAGTCGCAGCGGTAGAGCGGTTCGAACACCGTGGTCGCGCGAGACCCTTCGGCGGACAGCGACGCGGCCACGTCGGGGAAGAATCCGGCGGCGAGATCGGCGCTGCCCTGCTCGAGCAGGGGACGCGGATCCCGCGACGACAGCGGCAGCACACGGAGGTCGGCCCGCGACCGCTGCTCTGCCAGCGTCGAAAGGAACGCGGGCATCAGGACCATGGCGGTCGCGTCGGCCATCGCGAGCGTGAAGACGCGCTCGTCCTGTTCGGGGTCGAAGCCGTCGGGCTCGAACACCTGGCGCAGACCGTCGAGCGCGTCGCGCACGTCCGGCCAGAGGATGTCAGCCTGGGCCGTCGGCTGCACGCCTGTCGGCACGGTGACGAACAGCTCGTCGCCGGTGGCCTCGCGCAGCCGGCGCAAGGCGTTGCTCACCGCAGGCTGGGTCATCGCCAGCTGGGCCGCGGCCCGCGTGACGTTGCGCTCGACCATCACCGCGCCGAAAACGCGCAGCAAATTGAGGTCAAGGGTGCGGAAATTCATCGTTCGTTCGTCAAACCGCTCTCATCCGACGCGTTCATCGCCATTCATGCTGGTGATGGGCAGATTACGAAAGGCAATTGGCAAGCGCCTAGGGAAAACCCTAGTCTATCGGGGTTGCGCAGACCATGTGCGCCACTACCACAGGAGAACTCCATGTCCGTGCAAAAGGTCCTCGTCCTCGATGCGGGAATGCACCGCCAGACCCAGGGAGCCGGCTGGCTCGCCGGCGCCGCGACGCTTTTCGAAGCCGTTCGTGCGCGCAGCGCGATCGACCGCGCGGCCCGCCGCGACGCGCGTTCACGCGCCGAGGTGATGTCCCTGGCGCGCCGATACGCCTCGACGCAGCCCGAATTCGCCAAGGATCTCTACGCCGCGGCGGGCAACGACTTCAGTCTTTGAGGCGATGCGCCGGCGCGGGTCGCCATGACCCTCCGCCGGGCCGACGAGGCAGGCGTGCCTCGCTATACTTCGCCCAGCGCTGATTTGTTCCGGCTTGCGGGCGCTTTATAAATTCGGCTAAAGACAGGACGCAGCAACCCGGTGTCCGCTTTGGCGGGGCCGGGTTTCTTCTTGGCCTGCGTTCCTGCCCATGCGATCCCTTGGCGATGTCCTGCCGCAAACGATGCACTTCGCCGAGCCGCTGCCGCTGGCGAGCGGAGCCCGGCTGGTCGACTACTCGCTCGCCTACGAGACCTACGGCGCCCTGAACGCCGACCGGACCAACGCGGTCCTGGTCTGCCATGCGCTGAACGCCTCCCACCACGTCGCCGGCACCTACGCCGGCGAGGCGAAGAGCGAAGGCTGGTGGGACAACCTGGTCGGCCCCGGCAAGCCGCTCGACACCGATCGCTTCTTCGTGATCGGCATCAACAATCCCGGATCCTGCTTCGGCTCGACCGGGCCGACCAGCCCGAATCCGGCGTCGCCCGGACGCACCTACGGCAGCGACTTCCCGGTGGTGACCGTCGAGGACTGGGTCGACGCGCAAGCCCGGCTGGTCGCCGCGCTCGGCATCACCCGGCTCGCCGCCGTGCTCGGCGGCAGCCTCGGCGGCATGCAGGCGCTCGACTGGTCGCTGCGCTACCCGGATCAGCTGCGCCAGTGCGTGGCGGTGGCGACAGCGCCCAACCTGTCGGCGCAGAACATCGCCTTCAACGAGGTGGCGCGGCGCGCGATCGTCACCGACCCGGAGTTCCACGGCGGCCACTACGCGGAGCACGGCGCGATCCCGCGGCGCGGCTTGCGCGTCGCACGGATGATCGGCCACATCACCTACCTGTCGGACGACGCGATGGAGGCGAAGTTCGGCCGGGAGATGCAGCAGGCGGCCCTCGGCTACTCGACCCAGGACATCGAGTTCCAGATCGAAGGCTACCTGCGCCACCAGGGCGACAAGTTCAGCGAGTACTTCGACGCCAACACCTACCTGCTCATCACGCGTGCACTCGACTACTTCGATCCGGCGCGCTCGCACGGCGGCAACCTGAGCAGGACCTTCGCCCAGGCGCGCTGCAGGTTCCAGCTCGTCAGCTTCACGACCGACTGGCGCTTCGCTCCGGCGCGTTCGCGCGAGATCGTCAAGGCGCTCGTCGACAACCGGCTCGACGTGAGCTATGCGGAGATCGCCGCGCCGCACGGCCACGACGCCTTCCTGCTCGACGACCCGCGCTACCACGGTGTCCTTCGCGCCTGCTTCGCCAATCTCGCGAAGGAGCTGTCGTGAGCGACAGGAAGGACATCGAGCTGATCGCGGAGCTGGTGCCGCGCGGCTCGCGGGTGCTCGATCTCGGCTGCGGCGACGGCGAGTTGCTGGCGCTCCTGCAGCGCGATCGGGGCTGCAGCGGCTACGGCATCGAGATCGACGATGCCAACGTGCTCGCCTGCGCCGAACGCGGCGTCAACGTCATCCAGCTCAACCTGGAGGAAGGCCTGGCTCTGTTCGGCGACCGCAGCTTCGACGTCGTCCTCCAGCTCGACACGCTCCAGCACCTGCGCAACACCGAGCGGATGTTGCGCGAGACAGCGCGCGTCGGCCGAGTCGGCATCGTCAGCTTTCCCAATTTCGCGCACTGGCCCAATCGCCTGCACGTGGCCGCGGGGCGCATGCCGGTGACGCGCGTGCTGCCCTATCAGTGGTACGACACGCCCAACATCCGCGTCGGCACCTATGCCGATTTCGAGGTGCTCGCCAGGAAGGACGGCCTGACCATCCTCGATGCGTTCGGCATCCAGTCGGGTCGCGCGGTCCGCGTCTGGCCGAATCTCCGGGCCAGCGTGGCGGTCTTCAAATTCGAGCGCAAATCTTCGGATATTTAGAAAAGATGGGGTAAACGAGGGAGTGGCAGGCCATGAAGATATCCGGATAATGTCAGGACGACATCTTTCCAGACACTGCTCATGACGACCGCCAAGCCCCCCAAGTACCGAGACATCCTGGTCGAGACCACCGACCAGGTGACGTGGATCACCATCAACCGTCCGCGCGTCATGAACGCGTTCCGCGAGCAGACGCTCGACGAGATGACGGACGCGGTGAAGCGCACGCGCGAAGACCCGTCGATCGCCTGCATCGTGTTCAAGGGCGCCGGCAGCGATTCGTTCTCCGCGGGCGGCGACTTCTACGCCATGAAGCGCCTCAACTTCACCAATGCGTCGATGTGGAACGACCGCATGCTGGGCCTGGCCATGGCGATCCGCGGCGTCGCGATCCCGGTGATCGCGATGGTGAACGGCTGGTGCATGGGCGGAGGCCACGAGCTCGCGCTGTGGTGCGACCTCGTCATCGCATCCGAGAAGTCGATGCTCGGCCAGACCGGCGCGAAGGTCGGCGCCTGCCCCACCGTCGGCGCGACGCAGTACCTGCCGCGCATCATCGGCGAGCGCCTGGCGCGCGAGATGATCTTCCTGGCGCGCCGCTTCTCGGCCAAGGAGGCGGAGTCGATCGGCCTCATCAACAAGTGCGTCGCCGAGGAAGACCTGATGGCCGAGACGCTCGCCTGGTGCGAGACGATCAAGGGGCACAGCCCGCAGACGCTCCGGATGACGAAGAAGAGCCTGAACTTCGAGTCCGACCAGCTCTACGGCTCGTGGCAGCACGGCATGGAATTGCTCGCCGTGGTCTGGGGTTCGGAAGAGGGCCTCGAAGGCATGAACGCGTTCCTGGAAGGCAGGAAGCCCGACTTCCAGAAGTTCCGCATGCGCAACAAGGCGGAGCTCGAGAAGTACGCCGACGGGTTCCATCAAAACCTGAACGCGCCGCCGAGCATGCGCGACTTCCCGGCCGACGACTGACCGGCCGATGGTGTCGACGACATCCGCTCCGGCGGAGCCGATCGGTGCGCCCGAAGGCGCGCTGGCCGGCATCCGCGTGCTCGACCTCTCGCGCATCCTGGCCGGCCCGTGGTGCGGCATGCTGCTCGGCGACCTCGGCGCCGACGTCATCAAGGTCGAGCTGCCCGGCAACGGCGACGACACGCGCGGCTGGGGGCCGCCCTTCCTCGCCGACGAGTCGGTCTACTTTCTCGGCTGCAACCGCAGCAAGCGCGGCATGGCCGTCGACCTCGCCCGCGACGAGGGCAAGGCGCTGCTCGCCAGGCTGATCGCGCGCGCCGACGTGCTGATCGAGAACTTCAAGCCCGGCACGCTCGACCGCTGGGGCTTCGACGACGCCTGGCGCAGCGCGCACGCGCCGCATCTGGTGCACTGCTCGATCACCGGCTACGGCGCCAGCGGCCCGAAAGCGGCCTTGCCCGGCTACGACTTCATCCTTCAGGCCGAGTCCGGCCTCATGAGCATCTGCGGCCCGGTCGACGGCGTGCCCTCGAAGTACGGCGTCGCCATCGTCGATCTCGCGACCGGGATGATGGCGGCCAACGCGATCCAGGCGGCGCTGATCTCGCGCTTTCGCACCGGCCGCGGCCAGCGCGTCGGCGCCAGCTTGTACGAGAGCGCGATCGCGCTGCTCGCCAACGTCGGCAACAGCCATCTCGCCACCGGCGCCCCGGCCCGGCGCTTCGGCAACGGTCATCCGACCATCGTGCCGTACACGACCTACGCCTCGAGCGACGGCGTCGTCGCGGTCGCGGTCGGCAACGACCAGCAATTCGCGCGGCTGGCCGCCATGCTCGGCCACCCGGAGTGGGCCGGCGACGAACGCTTCCGCACGAACGCCGCCCGCGTGAAGCATCGCGACGCGGTCGACCGCAGCGTCGGCGACGCCTTCGCCGGACGAACCACGGCCGAGCTGTTCGCCGGCCTGCAGCAGCACGCCATTCCTGCCGGGCCGGTGCGCTCGGTGGCCGAGGCGCTGGCCGATCCGCACACTCTCGCCCGCGGCCTCGTCGTCGAGGTCGACCATCCGCTGTTCGGCGTCTTCCGCAGCCTGGCGAGCCCGATGAGCCTGGGCGGGACGCCCGCCGCGGTCCGGCGCGCGCCGCCCACGCTCGGCCAGCACACCCGCGAGATCCTCGCCTCGGACCTCGCCATGCCTTCCCCAGAGATCGACGCCCTGTACGCCGCCGGTGTCGTCGCCTGAGCCCTTGCCGGAGAGACCCATGCTCGCCCTGACACGCCTTCGCCTGTTCGTTCCTCTTGTCGCGGCGCTGTGCTGCGGCATCGCGGCCGCCGAGGACGGCTACCCGAACAAGGTCGTGCAGCTCGTCGTGCCCTGGCCTGCCGGCGGTTTCGCCGACGTGCTCGGCCGCACCGTCGCGGCCCAGCTCGCGCAGAACCTGGGCCAGATGGTCTACGTCGACAACCGCGGCGGCGCCAACGGCATGCTCGGCGCCGACTACGTCGCCAAGGCGGCGCCGGACGGCTACACGCTGATGTTCCAGTCGATCACGTCGCACGCGATCAACCCGTCCATCTACGCCAAGGTGCCGTACTCGACCGAGAAGGATCTCGTGCCGCTCGCCGTCATCGCCACCGTGCCGCTGCTGCTGGTCGCCAACCCGACGTTCCCGGCGAAGAACGTCGCCGACCTCATCAAGCTCGCGAAGCAGCAGCCCGGCGCGCTCTCGTACGCGAGCTTCGGCAACGGCAGCGCCAGCCATCTCGCCGGCGCACTGTTCGCGAAGCAGGCCGGCGTGTCGATGGTCCACATCCCGTACAAGGGCGGCGGACCGGCCCTGACCGACACCCGCGGCGGCCAGGTGCCGATGTTCTATTCGGCATTCGGCCTGGCCCTGCCGCAGGTCAAGGCCGGCAAGCTGATCGCGCTCGGCACCACCGGCGCGCACCGCTCGAAGCAGCTGCCCGACGTACCGACCATCGAGGAGGCCGGCAATCTCAAGGGCTACGAGATGTCGATCGTCTACGCGCTCTGGGGCCCGGCCGGCATGAAGCCCGACGTGCTGGCGCGGCTCGAGAAGGCGATCGGCCAGGTGGTGAGCTCGCAGGCCTTCCAGGATCGCCTGGCCAGCGAGGGCGCCGATCCGATGCGCCTGCTCACGCCGGCCGACAGCCGCGCCTTCTTCATGACCGAGATGGCCCGCCTCTCGAAGATCGTCAAGGACAACGCGATCTCGCTCGAGTGACCGCATCGCCGAGCTCGCCTGCCCGTCACGCAAAGGATTCCAACGTGCGCTTCCATCCTCTCGCGCTGGCCGGCTCGCTCGCGCTCTCCGGCATCGCTGCTCCGCTCCCCGCCACCGCGCAGACAGGTCCCGGCGACTACCCGAACCACGTCGTCAAGCTCGTCATTCCGCTGCCGCCCGGCGGCGTCGTCGACACGACCGCGCGCCTCCTGTCGCAGAGCCTGCAGGAGAACCTCGGCCAGCAGGTCGTGATCTACAACGTCGGCGGCGCCGGCGGCACGATCGGTGCCGGCCAGGTCGCCAAGGCCGCGCCCGACGGCTACACGCTGCTGCTCGTGTACGACACCTTCGCCGTCAATCCGTCGATCTACAAGAAGCTGCCCTTCGACTCCTTCAAGGACCTGCAGCCGGTGATGGAGGTGGTGTCGATTCCGCTGGTGATGGCGGCGCCGGCCAAGCTGCCGGCCAACAACCTCAAGGAGCTGGTCGAGCTCGCGAAGACACGGCCCGACGGCATCAACTTCTCGAGCGGCGGCGCCGGCAGCTCCGGCCATCTGGCGGCCCTGCTGCTCGGATCGCAGCTCGGCATCAAGATGACGCACATCCCGTACAAGGGCGGCGGCCCGGCGCTGATGGCGTCCGTCTCCGGCGACGTCGACTTCACCATCCTCGGCACGCTCGTCACGGTGCCGCAGATCCGGTCCGGCAAGATGAAGGCGCTGGCGGTGCTCGGCAGCAAGCGCGCCAAGCCGCTGCCCGACACGCCGACCGCCGCCGAGCAGGGCCTGGCCGGCGTCGACGCGAGTTCGTGGATCGGCCTGCTGGTGCCTGCCGGCACGCCGGCGCCGATCGTGGCGAGGATCCACCAGGCGTTCGCGCAGGCGTTGAAGAACCCGGCGGTCGTCGCGCGGATGAACGAGGACGGCAACGAGATCGTCGCCAGCACGCCCGAGCAGTTTTCCGCATTCCTCGCCAGGGATGCCGCGAAGTGGGCGAAGATCGTCCGCGACAACCACATCGAAGCGGATTGAGCCCTTGGCGGACACGCTCTACCGGAAGATCGGCCACGAGATCGCGGCGCGCATCGGCGACGGCCACTACGAGATCGGCGGCTTCCTGCCGACCGAGGCGCAGCTCTGCGCCGAATTCACCGTCAGCCACCACACGATCCGCGACGCGCTGAAGCTGCTGGTCGATCGCGGCCTGGTGGTGCGCCGCGCCGGCAGCGGCTCGCGCGTCATCGCCCGCCAGGAGCCGATGGTCTTCGCGCACATCGCGAGCGACCTGCGCCACGTCTTCAGCTATCCCGACAACGCCGTTCGCGAGAATCTGTCGCAGGACTACATGACGGCCGACGCGGCCCTGGCGACGCTGCTGCGCTGCACCGACCGCACGCCGTGGTTCCGCATCGGCGCGATCCGGCGCCACGCGGAGACCATGGCGCCCATCTGCTGGACCGACTTCTACCTGCTGCCCCGCCATGCCGACATCGTCGACCTCAAGGAGCACCTGACGATGCCGGTCTACGAACAGATCGAGCGCCTGCACGGCCAGAAGGTGCAGAGCGCCGAGGTCGACCTGTCGATCGCGCGGTTGTCGAAGGAAGTGGCGTCCCATCTCGGCAAGGAGCCGGGCAGCCCGGCGATGATGATCATCCGCCGCTATTGCGACGAGACCGGCGCACCCTTCGAGACCACGATCACGTACCACCCCGAAGGCGACTACCACTGCCAGATGGGCTTCCAGCGCGAACGCAGGATCCGCTGACATGCAGGCCGCCGACGTCGCCGGATCCGGGGCTCCGACGGCACGCCCGTTTCGCGTCCTCGGCGTCCAGCACGTCGCCATCGGCGCGCCGGACAAGCAGCGCCTGCGCCACCTCTGGGTCGATCTGCTCGGCTTCGCGGTGGTCGGCCACATCCGCAACGAGAAGGAAAATGTCGACGAGGACATCTGCCGCCTCGACGACGCGCTGCTCGGCGTCGAGATCGACCTGATGCAGCCGCTCGACATCGGCCGCAAGCCTGCCGTGCACGAACCGGCTCTCAACCACCTCGGCCTCTGGATCGACGACCTGCCGAAAGCGGTCGCCTGGCTGGAGGCGCAAGGCGTGCGGTTCACGCCGGGTGGCATCCGGCGCAGCGACTCCGGCCACGACATCTGCTTCATCCATCCGAAGGGCAACGCGCTGTTCGCGGTCGGCGGCGAGGGCGTGCTGATCGAGCTGATCCAGGCGCCGGCGGCGCTCCTGGGCAGCGAGACCACGCGCTCGCCGACAGACACGGCAGTACCGTCGATGCCACCCACGGACGGCGACCTCGACCAGGGCCCGCGCGCCGCGTGAGGACCACGCTGCTCGCCAGCGACGGCGTGGCGCTGGCCGTCCGCTGGTGGCCGGCCGTCGGCCCGGCGAGAGGCACCGTGCTGATCGTTCACGGCCTCGGCGAACACATCGGCCGCTACGCCCATGTCGCCGACGCGCTCGTTGCCGAAGGGTGG
>CAZZVH010000045.1:0-13541 GCA_964657365.1 uncultured Burkholderiaceae bacterium | reverse complement strand
ACGAAGCGCAGGTACACCGGCATCAGCGCCTCGGCGTCGTCCATGATGAAGACGCGCTTCACGTACAGCTTGACGCCGCCGCGCTTGTCACGGTTCCACAGGTCGAACGGCGCCCTGGCCGGGATGTAGAGCAGCTGCGTGTATTCGCTGCGGCCCTCGACGCGGTTGTGGGTGTAGGCGAGCGGCGGATCGCTGTCGTAGCTGATCTGCTTGTAGAAGTCGTCGTACTGCTCTTTCGTGATCTCGCTCTTCGGGCGCGTCCACAGGGCCGCGGCCTTGTTGACCGGCGCCCACTCGTCGAGCATCTTCTGCTTGCTGGCCTCCGGATCCCACTCTTCCTTCTGCATCAGGATCGGCAGCGAGATGTGGTCGGAGTACTTCGAAACGATCGACTTCAGCTTCCAGCCGGAGAGGAACTCGTCCTCGCTCTCGCGCAGGTGCAGGACGACGCTGGTGCCGCGCGCCTCCCGGGTGATGGTCTCGACCTCGAAATCGCCGGCGCCTTCGGAGGTCCAGCGCACGCCCTGGTCGGCCGGCAGGCCGGCGCGGCGCGATTCCACCGTGATCCGGTCGGCGACGATGAAGCCGGAGTAGAAGCCGACCCCGAACTGGCCGATCAGCTGCGCGTCCTTCTTGCGGTCGCCCTCGAGCGACGACATGAACTCGCGCGTGCCGCTCTTGGCGATCGTGCCGAGGTTGGCGACCGCCTCGTCGTGAGACAGGCCGATGCCATTGTCGGTGATCGTGATGGTCTTGGCCTCGGCGTCGAAGCCGACCCGGACCTCCAGGTTCGGCTGGCCTTCGAGCAACTCCGGCTTGTCTATCGCCTCGAAGCGCAGCTTGTCGCAGGCGTCGGAGGCGTTCGAGATCAGCTCGCGGAGAAAGATCTCCTTGTTCGAGTAGAGCGAGTGGGTGACGAGGTGCAGGATCTGCTTGACCTCGGCCTGGAAGGAAAGGGTTTGCTTGTCCATCGATGTCTTGTTCTGGTCGTGATGAGGTTGCGCTGGGTTGCGCGGCTCGATCGCCGCAGCGCCGATCGATGCCGGACGCCACGGGCGCGCCGCGGTCGAGGCCGCACATGATGCCCGGCCCGGTATTTTCAAGCCGGGGCAGCGGGTCGCCCTCCTAGAATCCGCCCCGTGCGAACCGTGGCCGCCACCCGCTATGTCACGCCGCTGCGCGAGGGCGGCTCGCTGCCGGCCGTGATCGAGGCCGACGACGACGGTCTCTACGTGCTCAAGTTCCGGGGAGCCGGTCAGGGCCCGAAAGCGCTGGTCGCCGAGCTGATCGCCGGCGAGATCGGCCGCGCGCTCGGCCTGCCGGTGCCTGAGATCGTCCTGATCGAGCTCGACATCGATCTCGCCCGCACCGAGCCCGATCCCGAGATCCAGGATCTCATCCGGGCCAGCGGCGGCCTCAACCTCGGCCTCGACTACCTGTCGGGATCGCTGACCTTCGATCCGCTCGCCGACGCCACCGACGCCGACCTGGCCTCGCGCATCGTCTGGTTCGACGCCCTGGTGACCAACCTCGACCGCACGGCGCGCAACACCAACATGCTGGTGTGGCACCGCCGGCTCTGGCTGATCGACCACGGCGCCGCACTCTACTTCCACCATGCCGGGCTGGGCGATCCTGCGGCGGCGACGCGAGCGTTCCCGCTGATCGCGCAGCACGTGCTGCTGCCGGTCGCGAGCCGCCTGCGCGAGGTCGACCAGCCACTGGCCGACCTGCTGCCTCGGGCCGCCCTCGATGCCATCGTCGCGAACGTGCCGGACAGCTGGCTCGAGGTCACGGACGCGCGTGCAGCGCCCGGCGAACCGAACGACGCCGCAGGCCGGCGCATCGCCTACGTCGAGCACTTCCTGCGCCGGCTCGCGGCGCCGCGCGGCTTCTGCGACGAAGCGATCCGGGCGCGCGCATGAAGACCTACGACTACGCCATCGTCCGGGTCGTGCCGCGGGTCGAGCGCGGCGAGTTCGTCAACGTCGGCGTCATCGTCTCGTGCGACGCGACCGGCTCGCTGCAGTCGCGCCTCGCGCTCGACGACCGGCGCGTCCGGGCCATCGATCCGGGCGCCGACCTCGACGCCATCCGCGCCGCCCTCGGAGCGATCGAGGCGGTGTGCGCGGGCCACGCCGTTGCCGGCGCGCTCGGCACGCTGTCGGCACGAGAACGCTTTCACTGGCTGGTCGCGCCACGCAGCGCCGTCATCCAGACGTCGCCCGTGCACACCGGCCGGGCCCGCGATTGCGACACGGCGCTGGAGCGCCTGTTCGAGACGATGGTGAAGTCGCGCCACGCCTGACAGCGGCATGACGTGCCGCGTCGCGCGAGACCCGGGGAAGGATCAGCGGCTCGAGCGGCTCTTCACCACGGCGCGATCGGCCACCAGACGCAGCGCGGGCCGTGCCGGCGTCGCCAGGGCGACTTGCGCGTCGTCGGGGAACGGCATGTCGTCGATCGGCGGCAGCGAGCCGTCGTCGGGCAGCGACGCGTCTTCCGGCACCGAATGCGCGGAGGGCTGCGCCCGGCGCTTGTGCCGTGCCGTGCCGTGCCCGGACTCGGATTCGGACTTGCCGAGATTGCCCAGGGCGGCGAGCGAATGGGCGAGCCTGTCGGCCCAGCGGAATTGGCCGGGCTCGACCTTGCGCCCGGCCGTCGCCAGGATGACGACGACGCCGCACTGCGTGACGAGGTAGAGCGCGGCCGCGATGGCGAAGATCTCCGAGGCCGGAATCGCGAAATTCCACGGCCGGGCGATGCCCAGGAACGCCGTGAACATCCACAGGAAGTTCGACACCGCCACCGGCACGGCGACGACGATCCAGTCGGCCGCGTTCCAGCGCACGACACGGCGGCCGCGCGCGAGCCGCGGAAAGGTGACGCGATGCAGGATGAAGGCGTTGATCGTCAGCACGACGACGAGCAGGATCTTGGCCTGCAGCTTCGGATTCTCGAGATAGTCGGGACGCTCGCCGAGACCGTGCCAGACGATGGCGCCGCCGGTGACGTAGAGCAGGAGCAGCGCCAGCATGACGATGCGCGTCACGAACTCGTTCGGCGGCGCGATGCGGACCTTGTCCTGCGCGAGCTTCGAGAGCAGGCGAAGATCCGTCGCCACGATCGCGCCGAGCGCCATCGACGCCGCCAGCAGATGCGCGAAGACGAGGAGCATGTAGAACAAGGGCGTGCTTTCGAGGAATGCTTGGTGCGTCGACCCGGAGTCGCCGCATGGCGCGTGCCAGGGATGATCCCCCGCGCCATGGCGGCCGTGGGGCGCCGAATCGTCAGCTTTTGGCGCTTGCGGTCGGAAAGTGCGCGACGCGACTCGGGCCGATGGCGCCGGCCGGCACTCTTGCAAGCGGTTGTAAGCCACGCCGCGGGCGGCGGGCGGCGCTCACTCGTCGAGCTCGTTGGGTTGCTTCTTCTCGAACCAGTGCGTGATGCGGCGGCCGTCCCAGTGGAGCGCGATGTGCGAAGCCGCACGGGCGTGCCGCAATGCGCGCGGCCGGAAGATGCCGACGCATTCGCCGCCATGCTCCCTCACGCTCGGGAAGCGCACGCCCCAGCTGCCGGCATCCCGCAAGGCGCGGCCCAGCCGTTGCGGCGTTGCGTAGTCGTCCGGGTCGAGCGCCTCCGCGAAGCGCGACGGCGAGGCGCCCGGAGGGACGGCGCCGCCGAGGTCGTGCAGGTCGGCCTCGACGCTGGCGGTGATCAGGCGCAGGTCCAGGTCGATCGGCGGCTCGGCGGTCCGGCGCAGGAAGACGGTGCGATGGAAGCTCACTTCGGCCAGCGCCGTCTGCAACGAGTGCGCCGCGTAGTACACGCCGTAGCCGCCGTCGGAGAAGCGCGAGCCTTCGGGATTCAGATGCGTGAAGGCAGCCATCACCGGGGTCGTTCCCGGGCCGCTGACGCGTTCTTCAGGCGGCACCAGCTGCAGTTCGCCGATCTCGTCGCGCAGGCGCGGATTGGCCAGGCCTTCGATCGCGAAGACCGCGTCGAGATCGGCGGGGTCGGCGATCGCGTCGAACAGGCCGACGGTCGGGAAGCGCGACGGGATCAGGCGATACGACGGACGCCAGGACACGCGCGCCAGCGGCACGCTCTTCGGATCGACGACCATGGCGCGACGGACGAGCGGCTCAGGCCTTGCCGCCGCGTTCGGCATCGAGGTACTGGCGGACCACGAACAGGTCGGCGACCTGGCCGCCGAGCATCCGGTCGAGTGCGGAGCGGCCGCCGAACAGCGGCGCGGCGTTGGGCTTGCGCACCCAGGCGTCGGCACGGGAGGCCACCGGGAAGAGGATGTGCAGCGCCGCATAGATGCCGAACAGATGCGACAGCCGCTCGAGCATGTGCCGCTCCAGCGGCGCGACGCGGCCCTGCTTCCACTGGTAGAGCGTGGTGCGGGCGATGCCGAGCAACGTCGTCTGCTCCGTGACGCTGAGCGACCAGGCCTCGGCGAGGCGAAAGAAGGTGCGCAATGCAGCCGCTGCCGTTTCCGGGGCGGCCAGATCGACCTTTGGTGGAGCGGGTTTCAGCAGGGCAGTCATCGGCGCGGCGGAAGGATCCGGCGAACTTAGTCCATTTGCAGACAATCCGCAAGTATTTGTCTGTCGGCGAACAGGGTCATCAAGTTTCGGCGACCGCGCCGAACTCCAGTTTCCGCGCCCACATCGTCACCGGAAGAAGCACCGCGAAATAGGCCAGGGCGATCAGCGAATAGACCTCCAGCGGCCGGTACGTGTCGTGCGCGATCACCTGGCCCTGGTAAAGCAGGTCGGGCACCGCGAGGACCGAAAGCAGGGACGTGTTCTTCAGCTGCAGGATCGACTGGTTCATGAGCGGCGGGCCCATCTTCCTGAGCGCCTGCGGCAGGACGACGCGGCGCAGCACCTGCAGCGGCGTCATGCCCAGCGCCTTGCCGGCCTCGCTCTGGCCGATGTCGGTGGCGATGATGCCGCCGCGGACGATCTCCGAATAGAACGCGCCGCCGTAGAGCGTCAGGCAGACCGTCGCCGCCGTGACGGCCGACATCTCGATGCCGGTGAGCACAGGCAGCGCGTAGTAGAACCAGACCAGCTGCACGAGCACCGGCGTGCAGCGGAACACCTCGACGTAGGCGCGCAGCGGCGCGGTCAAGAGCGGAATGCCGGTCAGGCGGCCGAGCCCCGTCGCCACCCCGACGACGAGACCGAGGGCGACGCAGACGATCGTGAAGAGCACCGTGTAGCCGAGGCCCGAGACCAGCAGCGTCCGGTACTTCCAGAGCGACCGGAAATCCCAGTCGTAGATCGCCGTCCCGGCGGCGATGCTGGTCGGGTGGCGGAAGGCGGCCCACGCACCGAGCGCCGCCAGCGCGACGACCACCGGCACCAGCGTCGCGCGGCTCCTCAGGACGCTGCCGGCGGTCGCGCGCACCGCCGCGGCCTCAGAACTTGACTTCGGACGGGAAGGCTTCCGGCTTCACGCCGGCCAGCTTCTCCATGTTCTGGACGATGACGCCGCGCACCTCGCCCCTGGCCCGCGTCTCGGCCAGCCAGGCATTGACCGCCTTCTGGAACGACGGGTCGGCTTCCTTGCGGATGCCGATGCTGACCGGCGCGGTCTGCACCGGCGTCGGGATCGACATCGTGCCGAGGCCGGGCCGCTTGGCGAGCAGCGGCTCGGCCAGCAGGATGACGAGGATCTGGCAGTCGGAGCGGCCGGTCTGCAACGACAGCGTCGCCGCGCCGGAATTCTCGAGCCGCGTCACGCTGGCGTTGGGCAGCACGCGCGTCGCGAGCTGGTCGTGGCTCGAGCCGACGTCGACCACGATCTTCGCGTCGGGCACGTTGAGCTGTTCCCAGGTCTTCGGCGCGAAGCCCGGCTTGCAGACGACCGTGTAGGTGTTGTCGAACAGCGTGTCGGAGAAGTTGACGACTTCCTTGCGTGCCGGCGTCGGCGCCATGCCGAACATGACGTCGATCTTGTTGGTCTGCACGTCGAGCACCGAGTTGCCCCAGGTGGTCTCGACCGTCTCGACCCGGGCGCCGAGCTTCTTCGCCAGGCTCTCGGCGAAGTCGGGGCCGAAGCCTTCCCACTTGCCGCTGACGAGATCCTTGTTGAAGTACGGAACCGCTCCGGCGATCGCGCCGACGCGCAGCACTCTGGTCCGTTGCACCCGCGCCATCGCGGTCTCGGTCGCATCCTGCGCGAACACGGAGAGCGAGAGCGACGATGCGGCGACGGCGAGGACGGCGCCGACCAGGAAGCGCTTGCGGGACATCGGGATCTCCTGACGACGTGGACGAGCCGGAACGATACTGCCGAATCGCGTCCGGCTCGCCTTGCAACCAACGCGTCGGCGGCGGCTTGCGTTAGTCTCCGCGCGCCTTCACGGAACACGACCATGACCGACGCCACGCCACCGACCCTGCCCGACCGGCTGTCCATCGACCCGCGCAGCCCGCACCACGTGGCCGCCGTCTTCGAGCACGGCATCGGCATCCGGCTCAACGACAAGGAGCGCTTCGACGTCGAGGAATACTGCATCAGCGAAGGCTGGGTCAAGGTGCCGGCCGGCAAGACGCTCGATCGCCTGGGCCGGCCGCTGCAGATCAAGCTGAAGGGCCGGGTCGAGGCGTTCTACCGATAGCCCGGTTCACGTCGGCGACGACAAGGAGGCGCGATGGGCGACACCCTGCATGACCTGATCCGCAGCTCCGGCCTGGAAGCCATCCGCGAACGGCTCGCGAGCTGGACGCCGCCGGCGATCGCCCACGAGATCCGCGGCATGAGCGCGGGCGACCAGGCTGTCGTCATCCGCGTCCTGCCGCGCCAGCGCGCAGCGACCACCTTCGAATTCCTCGACCGGCCGACCCAGGAGGCGCTGCTGAAGGCGATGGGCGATGCCGAGGTCGCGGCCATCCTCGACCACATGGCGCCCGACGACCGCACCGGCCTGCTCGAGGAATGCCCCGCCGCGGTGACCAAGAGCCTGCTCGCGCTGCTCTCGCCCGAGCAGCGGCGGGTCGCGCTCGGCCTGCTCGGCTATCCGCGCAACAGCGTCGGCCGGCTGATGACGCCGCACTACGTCGCGATCCGCGCCGAATGGACCGTGCAGGCGGTCCTCGATCACATCCGCAAGGTCGGCCGCGACAGCGAGACGCTCAGCATGCTGTACGTGGTCGGCGACGACGGCAGCCTGATCGACGACATCAACGTCCGCGAGTTCCTGCTGGCCGCCCCCGACAAGCTCGTCTCGCAGATCATGGACGACCGCTTCGTCGCGCTCCGGGCCACCGACAGCGAGAGCACGGCGATCAGCCTGTTCCAGACCGAGGACCGCAAGGCGTTGCCGGTGACCGACACCGCCGGCGTCCTGATCGGCATCGTCACCATCGACGACGTGCTGAGCGTGGCCGAGGCCAAGGCGACCCAGGAGATCCAGAAGATCGGCGGCTCGGAGGCGTTCGACGAGCCCTACATGACGATCTCGTTCGCGCGGATGGTGAAGAAGCGGGCCGGCTGGCTGGTCGTCCTGTTCCTCGGCGAGATGCTCACCGCGACGGCGATGGGCTTCTTCGAGGGCGAGATCGAGAAGGCCGTGGTGCTCGCCCTGTTCGTGCCGCTCATCATCTCGAGCGGCGGCAATTCCGGCTCGCAGGCGACGACGCTGGTGATCCGCGCGCTCGCGCTCGGCGAGGTCCGCCTGCTCGACTGGTGGCGCGTGATGCGCCGGGAGCTGATGGCCGGCTTCTCGCTCGGCGCGGTGCTCGGCCTGATCGGCTTCCTGCGGATCTTCCTGTGGTCGCAGTTCTCGGCCATCTACGGTCCGCACTACCTGCTGGTCGCCATCACCGTCGGCGTGTCGCTGATCGGCATCGTCATGTGGGGCACGCTGGCCGGCTCGATGCTGCCGTTCATCCTGCGTCGCCTGGGGCTCGATCCGGCCACGTCGTCGGCCCCGTTCGTGGCGACGCTGGTCGACGTCACCGGTCTCGTCATCTACTTCAGCGTCGCCGTCGTCTTCCTCCGGGGCACGTTGCTCTGAGCGTCGAGGCGCCGCCGCGGGCCGCCGACGTCAGAACTCGGCGTGCGCGCGCATCGCCCAGACCGTGACCGGACCCCGGTCCCGGTTGTAGGCCGGATGCTCGATGCGCTGCACGTCGGCCGAGAGCGCGAGATGCCGGCGCAGGGCGAGCGAGTACGTCGCCTCGACGATCTCCTCGGCACCGTAGCGCAGCCGTCCGTCGCCGATCAGGATGCCGATGCCGCCGGCCGCGAAGTAGCTCCTGGCGTCGGCGCTGAGGCCGTTGACCACGCCGGCCAGCCCGAACGCGTCGTCGGGCCGACCCCAGCGGGCGCCGTGCAGCGACAGGCCTGCCGACACGGTGCGGTTGATCTCGGTGAATTCGTAGGCCTCCTTGCGGCCGTCGTTCACGCCGGCGCGGGCGAAGAGGCCCAGGTCGTCGGCGAGCGCCTGTTCGACGTTGACCGTGGCGCCGGTCCGCGTCGCGCGCCGGCGCACCAGCGCGACGTCCGGCGTGTCCGCGGCCGCTTCGGCCAGCCGGACGGCGTCGCCGTAGTCGGCCATGCGGCCGTGGTTGGCGAAGACGAGCAGCTTCACCTTGCCCGGCTGTCCTTGCCAGCTGCCCCGATGCTCGACTTCGGCGACCGACATGGTCCGGCTGAAGTCGACCGACGTGATCTTGCCGTTCGGCACGCTCGAGAGCTCGAAGACGCCGCCGCGCACGGTCCATGCGCCCGAACTGAACTCCAGGGCGCCGCCGTTGGTGAAGCCCCACGGATCGGCCGCGTAGTCGAACACGCCGGCGTCGATCACCGACCAGTTGAGGAAGTCCGCGCGCGGGTCGTGCGCGTCGCTGTTCGTGTCGAA
Organism: uncultured Burkholderiaceae bacterium; assembly: GCA_964657365.1. GTDB lineage: Bacteria > Pseudomonadota > Gammaproteobacteria > Burkholderiales > Burkholderiaceae_C > Schlegelella_A. Next base: position 4,657 of record CAZZVH010000045.1, on the reverse strand, counting down.
GATGTCGGTGACCGAGAACTTGCCCAGCGTGAGCGTCAGGCGCCGCGGCGCAAGCGTGCCGGCGAGCTGGTTGGCGGCGCTCTCGACCGGCTCGCCGCGTTCGCCGGGCACGTCCGGACCACCCAGGTCGATGGTCTGGCGGAGAAACGCGCGCGGCACCCGCAGATACGGCGCGTCGGCGCCGATCTTGTAGGCCTCGCCGCTCGGGAAGCCGGCCACGCCGACCGTGTTGCTCAGGCCGTAGCCCTGGTCGATCTCGGGATTCACCCACAGCTCGGCGCCCCGCCACGGCCGGATGCCGGCGTAGAGCGTGACGTCGGTGGTCTCCTCGGTTCGGCCGTCGGCGACGAGGCTGTTCTGGCCGCTGTAGGGCGCCTGGAACCTGCGGTGCCATTGCGTCACGTTCGTGACCTGCGCGTGCAGGGCGGCCGTTTCGGGCGCAGCGGGCTCCGGCGTCTCGTCGGCACGGGTGTCGAGCGCCAGCATGGCCGCCCAGGCGAACCAGCCGGCGCGTGCCGCGCGGCACGTCGCGCCGACGCGTCGCCGGCGTAGAAACTGCAATATTGATGACATCTTGATGCGACTCTGACTAAGCTTGATGGCTTTTTGACGACGCCCTTCGCCGATGACCCGCCAGGCCACGACCGACCACCCGAACCGGCAAGGCCTCGGCGTCCTCACGCTCGGCGCGCTCGGGGTCGTCTATGGTGACATCGGCACGAGCCCGCTGTACACGATGAAGGAAGTGTTCGGCCCTGGCAATGCGCTTGCCCTCGATGCCGTCAACATCGTCGGCGCGGTCTCCACGATCTTCTGGGCGCTGATGATCGTCGTGACGCTCAAGTACGTCGTCCTGATCCTGCGCGCCGACAACCGCGGCGAGGGCGGCATCATGGCCCTGACCGCGCTCGCGGCCAAGGCGGCGGGAAGCACGCCGAAGCGTCGCGTGCTGCTGCTGCTCACCGGCGTGCTCGGCGCCGCGCTCTTCTACGGCGACAGCGTCATCACGCCGGCGATCTCGGTGCTCGGCGCGACCGAGGGTCTCGAGACCCTGACGCCAGCGTTCAAGCCCTACGTGATGCCGATCTCCATGGCGGTCATCGTCGGCCTGTTCCTCGGCCAGCGCTACGGCACGGCGACCGTCGGCAAGCTGTTCGGCCCGATCATCGTCGTCTGGTTCCTCGTCCTCGCGGTCACCGGCGCTTTGCAGATCGCCAGGCACCCCGCCATTCTCGGCGCGCTCAACCCGCTGCGCGCCTTCGAGTTCCTGCAGATGCGCGGCTGGCACCTGTTCGTGGTGATGGGCTCGATCGTCCTCGCCCTCACCGGCGCGGAGGCGCTCTACGCCGACATGGGCCACTTCGGCAAGGCGCCGATCCGGCTGGCCTGGAACACGTTCGTGCTGCCGTCGCTGGCCATCAACTACATGGGCCAGGGCGCGCTGCTGATCAGCGAGCCGGGCGCGCTCGAGAACCCGTTCTTCCGCCTGTTCCCGAGCTCGCTCCTGGTGCCGGCCGTCATCCTCGCGACGCTGGCCTCGGTGATCGCCTCGCAGGCCGTCATCTCCGGCGCCTACTCGCTGACGAAACAGGCGATCCAGCTCGGCCTGCTGCCGCGCATGCGCGTGCTCCACACCTCCGCCAACGAGGTCGGCCAGATCTACGTGCCGCTCGTCAACTGGGTCGTCATGGCGGCCGTGCTGCTGGCGATGCTCGGCTTCGGCAGCTCGTCGGCGCTGGCCTCGGCCTACGGCATCGCGGTGACGGTGACGATGTTCATCACCACCGTGCTCACCTTCTTCGTCGTCCGCTACGGCTGGGGCTATCCGCTGCCGCTGGCGATCGCGGCGACCGGCGTGTTCCTGGTCGTCGACGCCGTGCTGGTCGCGTCGTGCGCGATGAAGCTGGTGCAGGGCGGTTGGTTCCCGCTGGTGCTGGGTGGCACCATCTTCGCCGTCATGGCGACCTGGCGGCGCGGCCGCGAGCTGCTGATCCAGCACGTGCGGGAAGACGACCCGGAACTGCTGTCGTTCATCACCGCGCTGTCCACCGACGAGCACATCCGCCGCACGCCGCGCACCGCGGTGTACGCCGTCGCCAACCCCGACACGGTGCCGCAGGCGCTGCTGCACAACCTCAAGCACAACCAGGTGCTGCACGAGCAGAACGTGATCCTCACGGTGCGCTTCCAGGAAGAGCCTTACGTGGCCGACGCCGACCGCCTGCACGTCGAGCCGCTGGTGACCGGGTTCTGGAAGGTGCAGGTCGACTACGGCTTCAAGGACGAGCCCGACATCCCCCGGGCGCTGCGCCTGTGCATCGGCAAGGGCCTGGTCGTGGACGATGGCGCGATCTCGTATTTCCTGAGCCGGGAGATCGTCGTGCCGACCCGGGGCGCCGGCATGATGCAATGGCGCGAGGCGCTGTTCGCGACGATGTCGCGCAACGCCGGCAGCGTGGTCGAGTTCTTCCGGCTCCCCGACAATGGCGTGGTCGAGCTCGGCACGCGGGTCCAGATCTAGCAGCGCATCGCGTCGACGTCGCCCCCGCCGGCCTCGCAGCCACCCCGTCGCAGCCAACACGTCAGAAAGGTGCTCGCCATGAAGATCCAGCGTTTCGGTGCCGCCCTCCTCCTCGTCCTGCTGCCGATGGCGGCGTCGGCCGAGCTGCCCGGCAAGCACCCGTACTACCTGCATGCGCTCACCGACCTGCGCACCGCGCGCTGGCTGATCGAGCACCGCCCGGGCGACGCGAGAGTCAGCGCCGACGAAGACGTCGCCATCACGCGGATCGACGAGGCGATCAACGAGATCAAGCACGCCGCGATCGACGATGGCAAGGACATCCACGACCACCCGCCGGTCGACGCGAAGCTCGACCGGAAAGGCCGGCTCCACCGCGCCGACGAGCTGCTGCACAAGGTCCATGCCGACATCGCCCGCGAGGAAGACGACCCGATGACGCGCGGATTGCGCAACCGGGCGATCCATCATCTCGACGAGGCGATGCGCGCCACGGGCGCGGCGATCCGGGCGGTCGAGCACGGCGCCTAGAGGAGCCGGGGCGTCGGGTTTCGGCACGGCGATTGCCGGCGTCCCTGGCCATGGCCGACGCGCTGCGCCCCTACATCAAGAAGCGTGACTTCGCGATCACGAGCGAGCCGACGGGCGGCAAGGCGTCGAGGGCAGGCCAGCTCTCGTTCGTGATCCAGAAGCACGCGGCCAGCCATCTCCACTACGATTTCCGGCTCGAGCTCGACGGCACGCTGAAGAGCTGGGCGGTGCCCAAGGGCCCGAGCCTCGACCCGGCCGACAAGCGGATGGCGGTGCACGTCGAGGACCACCCGATCGACTACGGCCGCTTCGAGGGCGAGATTCCGAAAGGCCAGTACGGCGGCGGCTCGGTCATCGTCTGGGACAACGGCACGTGGGAACCGCTCGGCGATCCGCAGGCCGGGTACGCCGCCGGCAAGCTGAAGTTCCAGCTGCACGGCAAGAAGCTCTCGGGCGGCTGGACGCTGGTGCGCATGCACGGACGAGGCAACGAGCGGCAGGAACCCTGGCTGCTCATCAAGGAGCGCGACGACGCGGCCCGGCCGTCGTCGGACTACAGCGTGGTCGACGCCGAGCCCGGCAGCGTCCTGTCGGACCGGACGATTCCGAACCCGCCGGCGAAAGCGCCAAAGGCGGCAACAGCGACGAAAGCGGGGAAGGCCGCGGAAGCTCCGAAGCCAGCGAAGGCCGCGAAGAAGAGCGCGTCTGCGGCCGGCATGACGCCGACCAGTGCGCCTCCGGGCGCGAAGCCGGGCGCGTTGCCCGACACGCTCGTGCCGCAGCTGGCCACGCTGGTGACCCAGGCCCCGGCCGACGACGGCTGGATCTACGAGATCAAGTTCGACGGCTACCGCCTGCTCGCCCGCATCGACGGGGCCGATGTGCACCTGTTCACTCGCAACGGCAACGACTGGTCGTCGCGCATGCCGAGCCTGGTCGACGCGGTGCGCGCGCTCGGCATCGGCTCGGGTTGGCTCGATGGCGAGATCGTGGTCGCCGGCGCCAGCGGCGCCCCGGACTTCAACCGGCTCCAGAACGCCTTCGATTCGACCCGCACGGAATCGATCCAGTACTACGTGTTCGACCTGCCCTTCCACGACGGACACGACCTTCGCGCGGTGCCGCTGATCGAGCGGCGCGCGGCACTCCGGGCGCTTCTCGACGCCGCGCCTGCGCAGCAGCGCATCCGCTTCAGCGAGGACTTCCACAACGGCCCCGAAGAACTGCTGCGGAACGCCTGCCGCATGCATCTCGAAGGCGTGATCGGCAAGCGCGCCGATTCGCCCTATGTCTCGCGGCGCAGCCCCGCCTGGATCAAGCTCAAGTGCACGCAGCGGCAGGAGTTCGTGATCGGCGGCTACACCGATCCGAAGGGTTCGCGCACCGGCATCGGCTCGCTGCTGCTCGGTATCCACGACGAGGCCGGCGCGCTGCATTTCGCGGGTGGCGTGGGCAGCGGTTTCGACGAGCGCTCGCTTGCAGCCGTCAGGAAGGCGCTCTCCGCCCTCGAATCGGAGACTCGCCCGTTCGTCGAGAAGCCACCCGGCCCGGCCCATTGGGTCGAGCCGACGCTGGTGGCCGAGGTCTCGTTCGGCGAATGGACGC
>CAZZVH010000044.1:8800-13833 GCA_964657365.1 uncultured Burkholderiaceae bacterium | reverse complement strand
TGCAACAACACCGCGAAGTCCGTCGGGCAGGCGAGGCCGTGGACGCTGCAGTGCTGGCGGAAGTGCTCGATCTGGCGAACGATGGTCTGGTCGGGCAACTCCTCCGCGAATTCGCGGAACACCTCGACGAGCGCGGCGTCGCGGTGCCTGGCGAAGGCGCGCATCCACTGCTGCAGGATGCGTGTGCGGACGTCCGGCGGCTGGGCCAGGAATTCGTCGCCGAGGGCCACCGACGCGGCGCCGGCATCCAGGTCCGCGAAAAGACCCGGCGTCGGAACCTGGAAAGCAGGTTCCTCATGCAAGGGTCCAAAATAGGACGGCGTCAGGATGCTCACGAAGTTTCCAGTCTCCCTTGTCCGCGGATCGCGCCGCGTGAACGGGCTGTCGGCGCGACGTCCTTCACAGTGTGTCCGCAGGCGCAGGCGCGATGCACGATCGCGGTGTAGTTCAGTCCGAACTGTTGTGAAGAGTGCACGAATCCCAAGTCTATCCACACGGTTATCCACACCATGACGTCGTCGTTTCCCCAGTTGCAGGCCGGTTCGCTACATTCTGTTGCAGGCGTGCGCCTGGGCATCACGATGGCCGGTGTCCGCAAGGCCAATCGGCGCGACCTGACCGTCGTCATGCTCGATCCGGGCGCCGCGGTGGCGGGCGTATTCACGTCGAATCGGTTCTTCGCCGCCCCGGTGCAGATCTGTCGGGAGCATCTGGCCAGCGGCGCCGAGGTGCGCGCGATCCTCGTCAACACCGGCAACGCCAACGCCGGCACCGGTGAAGACGGCCTGGCCCGCGCCCGCTCGACCTGTGCGGCGCTGGCGGCGCTGCTCGGCTGCGACGCGCAGCAGGTGTTGCCGTTCTCGACCGGCGTCATCATGGAAACGCTTCCGAACGACCGCGTCGAGGCCGCGCTGCCCGCTGCGATCGCCGATGCGAAGCCCGATCAGTGGGCGCTCGCGGCAGAAGCCATCATGACGACCGACACCGTGCCGAAGGCCGCGTCGGCCGCCGTGCTCATCGGCGGCAAGACCGTGTCGATCACCGGCATCAGCAAGGGTGCGGGCATGATCCGGCCGAACATGGCGACGATGCTCGGCTTCATCGCCACCGACGCGAACATCGCTCCGGCGCTGGTTCAGCAATTGGTCAAGGAAGCGGCCGACGAGTCGTTCAACCGCATCACGATCGACGGCGACACGTCGACCAACGATTCGTTCGTGCTGATCGCCACGCAGCGCGCCGGCCACGCGCCCATCACGAGCCTCGACAGCGCCGACGGCCGCGCCTTGCGCACCGCCGTGTTCGACGTCGCCCGCCAGCTGGCCCAGGCCATCGTGCGCGACGGCGAGGGCGCCACCAAGTTCATCACTGTCCGCGTCGAAGGCGGGGCGAGCGTCGCCGAGTGCAGGCTGGTCGCTTATGCGATCGCGCACTCGCCGCTGGTCAAGACCGCGTTCTTTGCGAGCGACCCCAACCTCGGTCGCATCCTCGCCGCCGTCGGCTACGCCGGGATCGACGATCTCGACGCCACGCGCATCGATCTCTTCCTGGACGACGTGCATGTGGTCGAAGGCGGCGGCCGCCGCCCGTCGTACCGCGAAGAAGACGGCAAGCGCGTGATGAAGCAGGGCGACATCACGGTCCGTGTCGATCTGCACCGCGGGCCGCACGAGGCGAGCGTGTGGACCTGCGACCTCAGCATCGACTACGTCAAGATCAACGCCGACTACCGCAGCTGATCGGCTGCCACGGGTCGACCAAGTGGGCGCGGCGCAACGCAGCACCGAACGTGACATTGCCGAAGGGCCCGGCCCGCTGCTAGGATGTGCGCTGCAGAAAGATCACGCCCCATGCAACGCAACCGCAACCTTCTCGTCCACGGCGCCTTCGGCGTCGCGCGGGCCTGTGCGGCGGCCATTCGCATGTCGAAGCGTTCCGGCGGCGGCCTCGTCCCGGCACCGATCTAGCCTCTCGGCCAGCTTCGCTTCGAAGTTCCGCTGAGAGTTCAGCGGAAACATCGAACTCCCCTCGTTTTTCCGCTGCCCGGGCCCCGGCCCGCCAGGTTGTCCTCCGTCGGGCAACCGCGTTGGAAAGAGCAGGTGACGCCATGAATTGGCTGTCGAACTACGTGAAGGGTCTGCTGCCGCCGCGCCCATGGCTGCCGGCGACCGACCTCCTGCGCGACGCCGCCTATCGTCGCCTCTGGACCTCCATCGTCATCAGCTCGTTCGGCGGCCAGGTGACCATGCTGGCGCTGCCGCTGACGGCCGCCATCCTGCTGCACGCCAGCCCGACCCAGATGGGCCTGCTGACCGCGATGGAGATCGTGCCGTTCGTGCTCTTCTCGCTGCCGTCGGGCGTCTGGCTCGATCGGGTCCGCAAGCTGCCGGTCTATATCACCGGCGAGTGCGTGATCGGCGTCGTGGTGGCGAGCGTGCCGCTGGCGTGGTGGGCAGGCTGGCTGTCGTTGCCGTGGCTCTATGCCTGCGGTTTCGTGATCGGCACCGTCTACACGACGGCGGGAAGCGCCGCGCAGATCGTGCTCACGCAGGTCGTGTCGCGCGACCGTCTCGTGGAAGCCCACGCCAAGAACGCGCTGGCCAGCTCGGGCGCCGAGGTCGCGGGTCCCGGCGTCGCCGGGGCGCTGATCAAGGCGGTCGGCGCTCCGGTCGCCTTGCTGGTCGATGCGGTGATGGTCTCGGTCTCGGCGGCGATCCTGCGCGGCATCGACATCCGGGAGCCAGCGTGGCGGCCGAGCGGCGGGGGCAGTGCAGCGTCGCAGTTCTGGCGCGACCTGAAGGCGGGCCTGCGCTTCGTCGCGCACAACCGGCTGCTGATCGCGCTGGCGCTCGTGGTCGGCAGCTGGCAGGCATGCCACCAGGCGGCGCTCGTCGTGCAGATCCTGTTCGCGACACGCACGCTCGGCCTCTCCGAGCAGGCGATCGGCCTGAGCTACACCGGCATGGGCCTGGGCACCATCGTCGCGAGCGTCTTCGCGTCCCGCATCAGCGGGCGCCTCGGGCCCGGCCGCAGCCTGGTCGGCGGCATCGCCGTCACGGGCGCCGGCTGGCTGCTCCTGTCGAGCGCGCCGGCGAACGGGTGGGGCATCGCCATGTTTCCAGTGGCGCTCATGATGTTCTCGACCGGCGCGGTGCTGATCTTCATCAACTTCCTCGCCATGCGGCAGGCCGTGACGCCGGCGCCCCTGCTCGGCCGCATGACCAGCACGATGCGCTGGCTGATCCTGATACCGGCCGGGCCGGGTGCGCTGCTCGGCGGCTGGCTCGGCGAGCACTACGGCCTGCGCAGCTCGCTGGTGACCGCCGGCTGCGGCGCCATCGTGCTCGCGCTGGCGGCGCTGCGGCTCGACGTGATCCGCAACCTGAAGCAGCTGCCGCAGGCCGAGGACGTCGACGAGTGGATCGGCGCCGAGACCGAAGTCCGCCAGGCCGAGGCGTTCTGAGCGAATCACGATGGAACCCGTGCTGATCGACGTCCCCGAGCGCATCGACACCGAGCGCCTGATCCTGCGCTGCCCGCGGCGCGGCGACGGCGCGGCCGTCAACGCGGCCGTGATCGCCTCGCTCGAGGAGCTGAGCCCGTGGATGCCCTGGGCCGGCGCGGTGCCGACACTCGAGGAATCGGAGGCGCATTGCCGTCGTCAGCAGGGCCGCTTCATCCTGCGCGAGGATCTGGTGATGCTGATCTTCGAGCGCGACGCCTCGGGTGGCGAAGGCGAATTCGTGGGTGGCGCCGGGCTCCACCGCATCGACTGGACCTTGCGCCGCTTCGAGATCGGCTACTGGCGCAAGACCGGCCACGCGGGTCGCGGCATCGTCACCGAAGCCGTGACTGCGCTGGCCCGCATGGCGTTCGATGATCTCGACGCACGCCGGGTCGAGATCCGGATGGACGACAACAACGTGCGCAGCCAGAAGGTGGCCGAGCGGGCCGGCTTCACGCTCGAGGCCCTGCTCCGGTTCGATTCCGTGTCGCCTGCCGACGAGCCGCGCAGCACCCGCGTCTATGCGCGGGTCCGCGGCGCCGAGGAGCCGGCGGCACGTCGCGCCACGCCACCCTGAGCGTCGGTCAGTCGGCGACGCCGTCGCCCGGGGAGAAGCGGTCGACGGCGTCGGTGACGATGCCGTCGATGCCGAGCGCCTGGAGACGGCGCGCCTCGGCCGGGTCGTTCACGGTGTAGACGAGCCCATGCATGCCGGCGCCGTGGATGCGCGCGAGCACGTTCGCATCGAGCGTCGCGTGATGCGTGATGACGGCGGAGCAGCCGAGCGCCTGCGCCTCGTCGAGCCAGCCGGGGCGCAGGGTGTCGAGGAGCAGGCCGCGCTGCAGATGCGGCGCGCCTGCCCTGGCACCTTCGAGCGAGACTGGCTCGAAGGATGTCAGCAGTGGCTGAACCGGCGCGCCGGTCCAGAGTTCGGCGGCGGCAGCCGCGACGACGAAGCCGGTCTCGCGCTCCTGCCCGGGCGAGGGCTTGATCTCGATGTCGAGCGCGAAGGCGTTGCGCAGGCAGTAGCGCGCGATCCTGTCGAAGCTCGGGATCGGTTCGCCGGCATAGGCGCGGCTGTGCCAGGCCCCGGCATCGAGCCGCGAGAGGGCATCCCAGGTCAGCGCTGCCGCCGGCCCGCGCCGGTCGGTGGTGCGCTGCAGCGTCGCGTCGTGGAGCAGGAAGGGCACGCCGTCCGCCGACAGCTTGACGTCGCATTCGAAGGCGCGAAAGCCGTGCGACGCGCCGACGCGGAAAGCCGCGAGCGTGTTCTCGGGGGCGACCTTGCCGGCGCCACGGTGGGCGATCCAGCGGGGAAAGGTCCAGGGCGTCGTCGGCACGCCCGCACTGTAGCGCCGGGGGCTCGACCGACGCAGGACGTCAGCTGCCGACGCGCATCGTCGTTGCGGCGTCGAACCAGTGGAACTGCGCCGGCGACGCGGTGATGCCGACGATGTCGCCGATCTTCGGATAGGGCAGCGTCGCGTCCAGCCTCGCGGTGAACGGCGTGTCGCCGATCAGGCCGTAG
>CAZZVH010000044.1:6392-8790 GCA_964657365.1 uncultured Burkholderiaceae bacterium | reverse complement strand
TCTCGAGCGCCTGGACCCGCATCGGCCAACCCGCGGCTGCCGCAGTCGCGCCGACATCGGCGGCGCCGATCACGACGTGCTCCGGCCGGATGCCCATCACGAGCTCGCCTTCGCGTGGCGCGGGCGAAGGCAGGTGCAGCGTCTGGCCGCCCACCACGAAGCCGGCGCCTTCGGTGCGACCACGGACCAGGTTCATCGGCGGCGAGCCGATGAAGCCGGCGACGAAGGTGGTCGCGGGGCGGTGGTACACCTCGTCGGGCGTGCCGACCTGTTCCATGCGCCCGGCGTTCATGACGATCATCCGTTCGGCCAGCGTCATCGCCTCGACCTGGTCGTGCGTGACGAACAGCGAGGTCGTGCGCAGTTCCCCGTGCAGCTTCTGGATCTCGAGGCGCGTCTGCGCGCGCAGCTTGGCGTCGAGGTTCGAGAGCGGCTCGTCGAACAGGAACACCGCCGGCTGCCGGACGATGGCCCGACCCATGGCGACGCGCTGGCGCTGCCCGCCCGACAACTCGCGGGGCTTGCGCGCCAGGTACGCGCCGAGCTCGAGGATCTTCGCGGCCTTGTCGACGCGGGTCTTGATCTCCGCCAACGGCACCTTGGCGATCTTCAGGCCGTAGGCCATGTTGTCGAAGACCGTCATGTGCGGGTAGAGCGCGTAGTTCTGGAACACCATCGCGATGTCGCGCTCGGACGGCTCGACATCGTTGACGACGCGTCCGGCGATCGCGATCTCGCCCCCGGTGATCTCCTCCAGCCCGGCGACCATGCGCAGCAGCGTCGACTTGCCGCAACCCGACGGGCCGACGATGACGACGAATTCGCCGTCGGCGATCTCGGCGCTGACGCCATGGATGACGGCGACGGCCTTGGGCCCGGTGCCGTAGCGCTTGACGACGTTGCGTAGGGAAATGGCGGCCATGTTATTTCTCGGTGTCGACTAGACCCTTGACGAACCACTTCTGCATGGCCAGCACGACGATCGCCGGCGGCAGCATGGCGAGCATCGCCGTCGCCATGACGAGGTTCCAGTCGTTGGCCGATTCGCCGCCCGAGATCATGTGCTTGATGCCGATGACGACCGGGTACATGTTCTCGTTGGTGGTGACGAGCAGCGGCCAGAGGTACTGGTTCCAGCCGTAGATGAACTGGATGACGAAGAGCGCGGCGATGCTCGATGCCGAGAGCGGCACCAGGATGTCCTTGAAGAAGCGCATCGGCCCCGCACCGTCGACGCGCGCGGCCTCGACGAGCTCCTCCGGCACCGTCAGGAAGAACTGGCGGAACAGGAAGGTGGCGGTGGCCGAGGCGATCAGCGGGATCGTCAGGCCGGAGAACGTGTTGATCATGCCGAGGCTGGCCACCACCTGGTAGGTCGGCCCGATGCGCACCTCCACCGGCAGCATCAGGGTGACGAAGATCGCCCAGAAGCAGAGCATGCGGAACGGAAAGCGGAAGTAGACGATCGCGAACGCCGAGAGCAGCGAGATGGCGATCTTGCCGATGGCGATGGTCAGCGCCGTCACCAGGCTCACGAACATCATGCGTCCCACCGCCGCGTTCGATCCCTGCGAGCTGCCTGTGCCGAGCAACGCCTGCGTGTAGTTCTGGATCAGGTGCGAGCCCGGCAGCATCGGCATCGGCGACTGCACCACTTCCGCTGCCGTGTGCGTCGACGCGACGAACGTGATGTAGACCGGCAGGGCGACGGCGAACACGCCGATCAGCAGCACGACGTGCGCGAGGATGCCGAGTGTCGGGCGGCGCTCAACCACGGAGAACGTTCATCAGTAGTTCACCTTTTTCTCGACGTACTTGAACTGGATCACGGTCAGGACGATGAGGATCAGCATCAGCACCACCGACTGCGCGGCCGAGCCGCCGAGATCGAGCGCCTTGAAGTCGTAGACCAGCTTGTAGACGAGGATCGAGGTGTCCCGGCCCGGGCCGCCCTGGGTGGCCGCGTCGACGATCGCGAAGGTCTCGAGAAATGCGTAGACGACGTTGATCACGAGCAGGAAGAACGTGGTCGGCGAGAGCAGCGGGAACTGGATCGACCAGAAGCGACGCCACGGACGCGCGCCGTCGATCGCGGCCGCTTCGATCAGCGATTTCGGAATGCTGGCCAGGCCGGCGAGGAAGAAGAGGAAGTTGTACGAGATCTGCTTCCAGACCGCGGCCATCACGATCAGGGCCATGGCGTGCCGGCTGTCGAGCAGGCTGTTCCAGTGGATGCCCACCGCATGCAGCCAGTACGAGGCGATGCCGATGCTGGGCGAGAACATGAAGAGCCAGAGCACGCCGGCCACCGCCGGCGCCACGGCGTAGGGCCAGATGAGGAGCGTCTTGTAGATCGCCGCGCCGCGCACGACGCGATCGGCGAAGACCGCGAGCATCA
>CAZZVH010000044.1:0-6382 GCA_964657365.1 uncultured Burkholderiaceae bacterium | reverse complement strand
ATCAGCGACAGGCCGATGCCGAGACCGGCCACCAGCACCGAGAAGATCGCGGTGGTCTCGAACGACGCGAGGTAGTTCGGGTCGTTCCAGAGCGCCCGGAAGTTGTCGAATCCCACCCACTCGGTCGAGCCGCCGAAGGCATCGGTCTGCTGCAGCGACTGCAGCAGCGCCTGGAACGCCGGCCAGAAGAAGAACACGCCGATGACGACGCCCTGCGGCGCCAGCAGCAGCCAGGGAAGCCAGCGCGAGCGGAAGAAGACCCGCTTTTCGGCGGCCACGGACGCAATCGGCGGGGGCGGGTCGGCCGGTCAGCTCTTGTTGGCGGCCTGGAACTTGGCCAGCAACTCGTTGCCGCGCCGGACGGCTTCGTCGAGGCCTTCCTTGGCCGTCTTCTTGCCGGCCCAGATCTGCTCGAGCTCTTCGTCCTCGATGGCGCGGATCTGCACGTAGTTGCCGAGCCGCACGCCGCGCGACTTGTCGGTGGTCTTGCGGATCATCTGGTTGACGGCGACGTCGGTGCCCGGGTTCTTTTGATAGAAGCCCGATTTCTCGGTGAGCTCGAAAGCTGCCTTGGTGATCGGCAGATAGCCGGTCCGCTGGTGGCTGGCGGCCTGCACCGCGGGGCTCGACAGGTATTCGAAGAACGCGGCGACGCCCTTGTTCTCCGCCGCCGGCTTGCCGCTCATCGCCCAGAGGCTGGCGCCGCCGATGATGGTGTTCTGCGGCGCGCCGGGCACGTCGTTGTAGTAGGGCAGCGTCGAGAAGCCGAACGAGAACTTGGCGACCTTGTTCAGCTGGCCGTAGGTGCTCGACGAGCCCATCGACATCGCGCATTCGCCGGAGATGAACGCGGCATCGGGCACGTTGCCGCGGCCCTTGTAGACGAACAGGCCCTGCTTGGCCATGTTGGCGAGGTTCTCGATGTGGCGCACCTGCAGCGGCCCGTTGAAGACCAGCCGCGAATCCATGCCGCCGAAGCCGTTGTTCTTGGTCGCGAACTCGACGTTGTGCCACGCCGAGAAGCTCTCGAGCTGCGTCCAGCCCTGCCACGACGTGGTCAGCGGGCAGGCGCTGCCGCTGGCCTTGAGCTTGGCGGCTGCGAGCGCGACTTCGGGCCAGGTGACGGGCGGCTTGTTCGGATCGAGGCCGGCGGCCTTGAACGCATCCTTGTTGTAGAAGAAGACGGTCGTCGAGCTGTTGAACGGAAGGCTCAGCATCTGCCCGTTCGGCGCCGTGTAGTAGCCGGCGACCGCAGGCACGTAGCTCGCGGTGTCGAAAGGCTTGCCGGCGTCCTTCATGATCTGCCAGACCGGCACGATCGCGCCCTTGCTGGCCATCATGGTCGCGGTGCCGACCTCGTACACCTGCAGGATGTTCGGTGCGTTGCCGGCGCGATAGGCGGCGATGGCGGCCGGCAGCGATTCGTCGTAGGTGCCCTTGAAGGTCGGCACGACCTTGTAGTCCTTCTGGCTGTCGTTGAAGCCCTTGGCGAGATCGTTCACCCACTCGCCGAGCGGGCCGCCCATGGCATGCCACCACTGGATTTCGGTCTGGGCCTGGGCCGGCGCGCAGACGGCGGCCAACGCGGCGATCGAGCACGAGACGAGAAACTTCGATTGCATGAAAACTCCGGGGTGAGGGTGGCGCTGGGCGCGGCTTGCCGCCGCGATTCTCGTACGCCGATGTGACAGCCGCGTTTATCGCGCCTCGGTGGTGTCGGGAGCAAGCGGGAATACCCGCCGCGACGCCCGGGTGAGCGCTCTGTCGAGGCCCGGATTGCTGCGCTGCGGTACGATGCCTCGGCCCTCGGCGCTACCTGCGCCGCGCCGCTGAGAAACCCATGAACGCTCCGCTGCCGCTCTCCCAGATCGCCGCCGCGGCCGAGAGCGCCGGAGCCGCTCCGCGCCTGCGCGAGATTCCCTACAACTACACCTCGTTCTCCGACCGCGAGATCGTCATCCGCCTGCTCGGCACGCGTGCCTGGGAGGTCCTCGGCCTGCTGCGTGCGGAACGACGCACCGGCCGCTCGGCGCGCATGCTGTACGAGGTGCTCGGCGATATCTGGGTCGTGCAGCGCAACCCCTATCTGCAGGACGACCTGCTCGACAACCCGCGCCGCCGCGCCCAGCTCATCGAGGCGTTGCAGCACCGGCTCGGCGAGGTCGCGAAACGTCGCACGCCGGATGCCGATCCGGCACGCGATGCGGCGGTGGTCGAGCTGCTCGACCTCGCGCGTGGCGCCGTCGACGCGTTCGCAGCGCAGTTCCGCGCCGTGTACGACCTGCGCAAGCGCACCGTGCGGCTGCTGGCGCGCGTGACCGCGAAGGACAACGTCAAGTTCGACGGCCTGTCGCGCGTCGCGCATGTCACCGACGCGACCGACTGGCGCGTCGAGTATCCGTTCGTCGTGCTCACGCCGGACACCGAGGCCGAGATGGCCGCGCTGGTCGCCGGCTGCATCGAGCTCGGCCTCACCATCATTCCGCGCGGCGGCGGCACCGGCTACACCGGCGGCGCGATCCCGCTGAGCTGGCGCAGCGCCGTCATCAACACCGAGAAGCTCGAGGCGATGACCGAGGTCGAGTTGCGCACGCTGCCTGGCGTCGACGGCCAGGTCGCGACGATCTGGACCGAAGCCGGCGTCGTCACCCAGCGCGTCGCCGAGGCGGCCGAGCGTGGCGGCTTCGTGTTCGCGGTCGATCCGACGTCGGCGGAGGCGTCGTGCATCGGCGGCAACGTGGCGATGAACGCCGGCGGCAAGAAGGCCGTGCTCTGGGGCACGGCGCTCGATAACCTGGCGTCGTGGCGCATGGTGACGCCGGACGCGAAGTGGCTCGAGGTGACGCGGCTCGACCACAACCTCGGCAAGATCCACGACGCGCCGATGGCGAGCTTCGAGCTGCAGTATTTCGACTCGAGCGGCAAGACGCTCGAACGCACCGAGCGGCTCGACATCCCGGGCGCGCTGTTCCGCAAGGAAGGGCTGGGCAAGGACGTCACCGACAAGTTCCTGGCCGGCCTGCCGGGCATCCAGAAGGAAGGCTGCGACGGCCTCATCACCTCGGCGCGCTGGATCGTGCACCGCATGCCGAAGCACGTGCGCACCGTCTGTCTCGAGTTCTTCGGCAACGCGAAGGACGCGGTGCCTTCGATCGTCGAGATCCGCGACTACATGTTCGGGCTGACGAACGGTGCGAATTCCGAGCTGGCCGCCGATGCGCGCGTGCTGCTCGCGGGCCTCGAGCACCTCGACGACCGCTACCTGAAGGCCGTCGGCTACGCGACCAAGAGCAAGCGCGGCGGGCTGCCGAAGATGGTGCTGTTCGGCGACATCGTCGGCGACGACGCCGACGCCGTGGCGCGGGCGACGAGCGAGGTCGTGCGCCTCGCCAACGGCCGCTCGGGCGAAGGCTTCGTCGCCGTCAGCGCCGAGGCGCGCAAGAAGTTCTGGCTCGACCGCAAGCGCACGGCCGCGATCAGCAAGCACACCAATGCCTTCAAGATCAACGAGGACGTCGTCATCCCGCTGCCGCGGATGGGCGAGTACACCGAAGGCATCGAGCGCATCAACATCGAGCTGAGCCTGGCCAACAAGCTGGCCCTGGTCGACCGGCTCGAGGCCTTCTTCGAGAGCGGCGACCTGCCGCTCGGCAAGAGCGACGACGCCGGCGAGATCGCCTCGGCCGAGCTGCTCGAAGACCGGGTGCAGCAGGCGCTCGCGCTGCTGCGAGATGTCGGGGGCACCTGGCGCACATGGCTGGCGACGCTCGACCGGCCGAGCGACGAAGTGCCGTCGCGCAGCGTCTTCTCCCTCCTGCAGGACCACTCGCTGCGCGCCTCGTGGAAGACGCAGATCCGCGCGCCGCTGCAGTCGATCTTCGCCGGCGCCCAGCTCGCGCCGATCGTCGCGGAGTGCGAGCGCATCCACGGCGAGGTGCTGAAGGGTCGCGTCTGGGCCGCCCTGCACATGCACGCCGGCGACGGCAACGTGCACACCAACCTGCCGGTCAACAGCGACAACTACGAGATGCTGCAGACGGCGCACGACGCCGTGGTGCGCATCATGAAACTCGCGCGCGACCTGGACGGCGTGATCTCGGGCGAGCACGGCATCGGCATCACCAAGCTCGAGTTCGTGACCGACGAGGAACTCGCCGCGTTCGCCGCCTACAAGCAGCGCGTCGATCCGGAAGGCCGCTTCAACAAGGGCAAGCTGCTGCGCGGCGCCCGCTTCGCCGACGGCCAGGGCGCGGCGGTCATCAAGGCCGACCTGACCAACGCCTACACGCCGAGCTTCGGCCTGATGGGCCACGAGTCGCTGATCATGCAGCAGAGCGACATCGGCGAGATCGCCCACTCCATCAAGGATTGCCTGCGCTGCGGCAAGTGCAAGCCCGTCTGCGCCACGCACGTGCCGCGCGCCAACCTGCTGTACAGCCCGCGCAACAAGATCCTCGCGACCTCGCTGCTGGTCGAGGCCTTCCTCTACGAGGAGCAGACGCGCCGCGGCGTCTCGATCAAGCACTGGGAAGAGTTCGAGGACGTCGCCGACCACTGCACCGTCTGCCACAAGTGCCTCTCGCCTTGCCCTGTCGACATCGACTTCGGCGAGGTCTCGATGAACATGCGCAACCTGCTGCGCAAGATGGGGCAGAAGAGCTTCCGCCCGGCCAACGCGGCGGCGATGCTGTTCCTGAACGCCACGAGCCCCGAGACGATCAAGATCATGCGCACGGCCATGGTCGATGTCGGCTTCAAGGCGCAGCGGGCGGCCAACAACCTGCTGCGCGGCCTGGCCAACCGGCAGATCGCGAAGCCCCCCTCGACGCACGGCAAGGCGCCGCTCAAGGAACAGGTCATCCACTTCATCAACCGGAAGATGCCGGGCGGCCTGCCGAAGAAGACGGCGCGCGCGCTGCTCGACATCGAGGACAAGGACTACGTTCCGATCATCCGCAACCCGAAGACGACCAACGCCGAGACCGAGGCGGTCTTCTACTTCCCGGGCTGCGGCTCCGAGCGGCTGTTCTCGCAGGTCGGCCTGGCCACGCAGGCGATGCTGTGGCATGCCGGCGTGCAGACGGTCTTGCCGCCGGGCTACCTGTGCTGTGGCTACCCACAGCGTGGCTCGGGCGATTTCGACAAGGCGGAGAAGATCATCACCGACAACCGGGTGCTGTTCCACCGCGTCGCCAACACGCTCAACTATCTCGACATCAAGACCGTGGTGGTGAGCTGCGGCACCTGCTACGACCAGCTGCAGGGCTACAAGTTCGAGGAGATCTTCCCCGGCAGCCGGATCATCGACATCCACGAATTCCTGCTCGAGAAGGGCATCACCCTGGGCGGTACGGGCAGCCCCGACGCGGCCGGCGCCGGCTATCTCTTCCACGACCCGTGCCACAGCCCGATGAAGCTGCGCGATCCGCTGACGACGGTCAAGGCGCTGGTCGGCGACAACGTCAGGAAGAGCGACCGCTGCTGCGGCGAGAGCGGCACCTTCGGCATCACCCGGCCGGACATCGCCACGCAGGTGCGCTTCCGCAAGGGCGAGGAGCTGAAGAAGGACGAAGCGGCACTCCGGTCGATGCTCGACGCGAGCACCGTGCCGGGCGACGCGGCGCCGGCTGCCACCGCGAACCTCAAGATCCTCACGTCGTGCCCCAGTTGCTTGCAGGGCCTGCAACGCTACAAGGGCGATCTCGAGAACGGTTTGCTCGAAGCGGACTACATCGTCGTCGAGATGGCGAACCGCATCCTCGGCGACGCGTGGATGCCCGAGTACGTGCGCCTCGCCAACGAAGGCGGCATCGAGCGGGTCCTGGTCTAGGCGCGACGCCGGCCCGCGTTCGATGCGCGGTGCGGTCCGGCTCTACTCGCGCGTGAAACGCAACGTGCTGCCGCCCTGGACCAGCGCCAGGCCGACGGGCGGCGTACCGTCTGCGAACGCGATCTCGATCGGCGTGACCCTGGCGAAGAAGCGCCGGGGCGCTGTCGCGAAGAGCTGGAACGCGCCCTGGCCTGTCGCCTGCGCCCAGAGCTCGCCGTCGCGCACGGTGATCTTCAGCTTGAACTGCGGGTTCATGGCGTAGACCCCGGCCAGCGGCGCCAGCTGTTCGGGCGCCAACGCGATGCTCGCCTGCTTCGTGATGCTCAGGTCCCGGGTCGGCACGCTGTCGTCGAGGATGTGCAGGGCCAGGTCGTTGACCTCGACGGCGGCGTTGGCCAGCACCGCCGACGCCCGCTGGCGCTCCGGGTCGAGCCACAGCGACGACGAGAAGCCGGCGGTGGCGCCGTCGTGCGTCAGGACCTTGCGCCCGTTCAGGGGCGCGCGGATCCAGGCCAGCCCGATCGGATTCACCGGCGCCGGCCCCCCTGCATG
>CAZZVH010000043.1:0-13855 GCA_964657365.1 uncultured Burkholderiaceae bacterium | reverse complement strand
TCTCGGGCTGCAGGTCGAGGATGTAGTACTTGTTGATGCAGGGCGGCACGAACAGCAGCGGCCGTTCGAACACCTTCGCCGTCAGCGGCTTGTACTCGAGCAGCTGGAACAGCTCGTTCTCGAACACGACCGAACCTTCGCTGGTCGCGACGTTGCGGCCGACCTCGAAGGCGCTCTCGTCGGTCTGCGAGAGATGGCCCTGCCGCACGTCGTTCCAGAGCTGGCGCATGCCCTGGCCGAGGCTCTCGCCGCCGGTCTCGATCGCCTTGCGTTGCGCTTCCGGATTGAGCGCGAGATAGTTGCTCGGCGACGCCGCGTCGATCGCCTGCAGCACCGCGAAGCGCACGCGCGACTTCGTCTTCTCGTCGGCCTCGAGGTCGTCGGCCAGCTGCAGCATCGCCTTCGCATTGAGCAGGTACATCTGCGCGGTGAAGGTGCTGGCCGGGCTGGCGGCCCAGTCGTGGGCGGCGAAGCGGCGGTCGGAGAGCGGTGCTGCCGCGCCCGAGCCCGGTTGCAGCACCCGGTTCCACAATGCCGTCGCCTCGCCGAGATAGTCGCTCTGCACCTTCGCCATGGCCGTGGCCGGCACGCTGACCGGAACCGCGGGTGAAACCTCTGCGGGCGTCGTCCTTTTCATCGAACGATTATCGTGGCGGGACGCAAGCGGTTTGCGTAGGGCAAGCATGTACCTCGTCGCCATCGCCTGGCTCTATGTCGTCGTCCTGATGGCGCTCGCCGAAGGTTTCTCCGATGGCGGCAGCTGGCTCGGCGCGTCGATCACGTTCCTGCTCTACGGCGCGCTGCCTCTGGGCATCTGCCTGTACCTGATGGCGACGCCGGCACGGCGGGCGGCACGGCGCCGGGCCGAGGCGGCCTCAGCCGCCGCTGCCGCCGACGATCCAGACGGCGGCGGCCATCCTGCCGGTGACGCCGTCGCGCCGGTACGAGAAGAAGCGTGAGGCGTCGGACACCGTGCAACGGTAGTCGCCGCTGACCTGCCGCACGCCGGCCCGCCGAAGCCGGTCACGCGCCAGGCCGGGCAGATCGGCCAGCCATTTGCCGGCACGGTGCGGCCGGAAGCGCGGCGTGAGGGCGGCAGAAGGATCCACGCCCAGGGCTTCCAGGACATCGGCACCGACCTCGAACGCGTCGGGGCCGATGCAGGCGCCCAGCCAGGCCTGAACTTCCTCGGGCGGGCATGACGCTGCCGTGCACAAGGCGTCGAGGGTGGTCTCGAGCACGCCAGCCGCCAGACCCCGCCAGCCGGCATGCGCCGCGGCGACGCCGCGTGCCGCCGGAGCCGCGAACAGCACCGGCAGGCAATCGGCGAGCAGGACCGTGCAGGCGACCCCGGGATCGGTGGTGACGCTCGCATCGGCCTCCCGGACCGGTTCATCGGCCGACGCGTCGCCGGCATGCAGCCGGACGACCTGCGTGCCGTGCACCTGGCGCAGGAAGACCGGTGTGGCGCCGCAGGCGGCTTCGAGCAGCGCCCGGTTGGCGGCGACGCGATCCGGCGCATCGCCGACCGCGGCGCCCAGGTTCATCGAGGCGTACGGCCCGCCGCTCGTGCCGCCGGCGCGCGACGTCATCAGCGCGCCGACGCCGGCCGCGCGCCAGTCGGGCGCGAGCCAGCCGTCGGGGCGGGTCACGTGGCGTCCGGGCAGGCCGAGGCCTGCGTCGACGCGAAGGCGGGTTCGGCCATGCAGTTGGCGAACACGCGCATGACGGTCGGCACGTGGTCGAGCCGGCAATCCATGCGCTGGGCGTTGTGGATCTGCGGCACCAGGATGCAATCGGCGTAGCCCGGCCTGTCGCCATGGCAGAAGCGCCCGGTCGCGGTGCTGCCGGCGAGCGTCCGCTCGACGACCTCGAGCCCGGTCTCCACCCAGTGCCGGTACCAGCGGTTCTTGTCGTCCTCCGACAGCCCCATCTCCTTGACGAGGAAGCGCAGCACGCGCAGGTTGTCGAGCGGATGGATCTCGCAAGCGATGTCGAGGGCGATCGCGCGCACCCGGGCGCGGCCGAGCGCGTCCTTCGGCAGGAGCGGCGGCTCGGGATGCGTCTCCTCGAGGTACTCGAGGATCGCGAGCGACTGGGTCAGCACCGGCGCCGCCGGCGTCCCGCTCCCGACGGCGTCGTCATCGAGCGCCAGCGCGGGCACCAGCTGCGCCGGCGCGAAGGCGCGAAACGCCTCGGCCATCTGCTCGTTCCTGACGATCTGCACCGCGACGTAGTCGGCGCTCAGGCCCTTGAGCGCCAGGGCGATCCGGACGCGGTACGACGCCGACGAGCGGAAGTAGCTGTAGAGGCGCATGCCGCGCGTCCGGCCGGCAGGGTCAGCGGGCGACGAACGTCACCTGCAGGCTGCCGACACCGTCGACCTTCCCTTTCAGCGTGTCGCCGATCTCGACCGCCGCGACGCCTTCCGGCGTGCCGGTGAAGATCAGGTCGCCAGGCGCCAGCTCCCACGCGGCGGAGAGGTGCTCGATGATCTCGCCGATGCTCCAGATCAGCTTGCCGATGGTGCTGGTCTGGCGCACCGTGCCGTTGACCTCGAGAGCGATGCCGGTGTCGGCCGTGACGTGGCACTGCGCGGCCGGCTTGATCGGGCCGATCGGCGCCGACGCGTCGAATCCCTTGCCGATGTCCCACGGCCGGCCGAGCTTCTTGGCCTCGCCCTGCAGGTCGCGGCGCGTCATGTCGAGGCCGACGGCATAGCCCCAGATGTGGCGCATCGCGTCGACCGCCTTGATGTCGCGACCGCCGACGCCGATGGCGGCGACGAGCTCGACCTCGTGGTGCAGGCTCCTGGTCAGGCTCGGGTACGGCACCTGCCCGATCTCGCCCTCGGCGACGGCGATGATCGCATCGGCCGGCTTCATGAAGAAGAACGGCGGCTCGCGGCCGGTGAAGCCCATTTCCTTGGCGTGCTCGACGTAGTTGCGGCCGACGCAGTAGATGCGGTGGACGGGAAAGCCGTGGCCCGGCTGGCCGGCGACGGGAACGCTCGCGATGGCTGGCGGCGTGAAGACGTGGTTCATCGAGACGACCTTCCGATGGGGTGTCCACGATGATGCCACGCACCTCGACGGCAGCCCGGTTCTACACTCGGACGGATGTTGACGCCCCGCAGCATCCGGCACTGCAGAGTCTGCGGCGGGGCCGTGCGCTACCAGACCCCGCCGGACGACAACCGGGAGCGGGCGGTCTGCACGGTCTGCGCCACGGTCCACTACGAGAACCCGCTGAACGTGGTCGGCACGGTGCCGTTCTGGGAAGACCGGGTCCTGCTGTGCCGGCGCAACATCGAACCGCGTCGCGGCCTGTGGACCCTCCCCGCCGGCTTCATGGAGCTCGGCGAGAACACGTCCGACGGCGCGCTGCGCGAGACGGTGGAAGAAGCGGGCGCGCATGTCGAGATGCTCGGTCTCTTCACCCTGCTCAACGTCGTGCCGGTCGGCCAGGTGCATCTCTTCTATCGGGCGCGCCTGCTCGACACGATCTTCGATCCCGGGCCGGAGACGATCGAGGCCCAGCTGTTCGCCGAAGCCGAGATCCCGTGGACCGACCTCGCCTTCCGGACCACGCGCCGCACCCTCGAACGCTATTTCGCCGACCGGCGCGCCGGCGGCGCCTTCGGCTTCCACACCGAAGACATCGCCTGAGCGATCGGTGCGTGACGCGCCGGTGACAATCTTGTTGCGGCGCAGCATCGAGATCAAACAATCGTTTGATTTGCGCTACCATGCGCGCCGTGCTGCCCCAACCCGACCCCGGTGCCGAGAGCGCCATCGACATCGATCCCTATGCCGCGTTCTGCGCCTCGGCCCAGCCCGGCGAGGGCGAGCCGGCACGCGATCGGCTGCTGCAGGCGGGCTTGCGTCTCTTCGCCGAACACGGCTTCGCCAAGACGTCGATCCGGCAGATCGCCCAGGCCGCCGGCGCCAACGTGGCTGCGGTCAGCTACTACTTCGGCAACAAGGCCGGGCTCTACCGCGCCGTGTTCTTCGGCGCGCCCCTGTCCGGCTCCCGTGGCGCCGCGGCGGCGGCGAACGACGCCCAGGCCGAACGGCCAGTGGTGTCGCTGGACGGAATCTTCCAGCATATCCTCGAGCCGCTCCGCAGCGGTGCATTGGCGAGGTACTGGATCAAGCTGCACCGTCGCGAGATGCTCGAGCCGACCGGGCTCTGGCGCGAGAAGGTCGACCGCGGCATGCAGCCGATGCACGCCGCGCTGGAAGCCTTGCTGTGCGAGCGCCTGGGCCTGGCGCAGTCCGACGACGAGGTCAAGGCGCTCGCCGTCATGGTGATCGCCCCGGCCGTGCATCTGCTCGTCAACTGCGAGGTCGTCGACGCGCTGGCGCCGCAGCTGCTGGCCGGCGACGCCGCCATCGACGCCTGGCGGGAACGATTGTTGCGCGGGGCCGATGCCATGATCGAAGCCGAGCATCGACGGCGCCAGAATGCGGCCCGGCGGGTCCGTCCAGGCACCACAAGAACATCGACACGCAAGCCGGTTCCAGCCTCGGCCGCGTCGTCGCATCGAATCTCCGGGAGGAAGGCATGAGTTCATCGTTCCAGCGCGCGTCGCCGCGGCGCTCCATCCTGGCGTCAGCCGTGGCCGGCGGCCTGATGGTCTTCGCCGGTTGCGCCGTCGGCCCCGATTTCAAGACGCCGGCGCCGCCGCCGGTCGCCGATGCGAGCCGCCCGTACGCCGAGGCACCGGTGCCTGCGCAGACCGCCAGCGCCCCCGTCATGGGCGGCGCGACCCAGCGCTTCGCCAATGGTCAGGACATCCCGGCCGCCTGGTGGCAGGTGTTCCACTCCGATCCCCTCGACCAGCTGATCCGCTCGGCGATGGCGCAGAGCCCGACCCTCGCGTCGGCTCAGGCCGCGTTGCGACAGGCCCAGGAGAACTACGCCGCCGATTCCGGCCGCAAGCTCCTGCCGTCGGTGACCGGCTCGCTCGGGGCCCAGCGCGAACGCGAGTCGGAAGTGGCGGTCGGCGTTCCGGGCGGCGCCACGTTCAACCTCTACAACGCGTCGGTCAACGTGTCGTACACGATCGATGCGTTCGGCGCGACGCGCCGCGAGCTCGAAGGTCTGCAGGCCGCCGTCGATTACCAGCGCTACCTGGTCGAGGCCGCCTATCTGAGCCTGACGGCCAACGTGGTCACCACGGCCATCCAGGAAGCCTCGCTGCGCGCCCAGCTGCAGGCCACCGACGACGTCGTCGCCGCCGAGACCAAGGGCCTCTCGGTGATCGAGACGCAGGTCCGCCTCGGCGCCGTCGCCCGTTCCAACGTGCTGTCGCAGCGCGCCTTGGTGGCACAGACGCGGGCCACGATCCCGGGCCTGCAGAAGGCATTGGCCCAGACGCGCCATCAGCTCGCGGTCTACGCCGGCCGCCTGCCGAGCGACGCTGGCCTGCCCGAGTTCACGCTCGAATCGTTGCAGTTGCCCACCGACCTGCCCGTGTCGCTGCCGTCGTCGATGCTGCGCCAGCGGCCCGACGTGCGGGCCAGCGAAGCGCTGCTGCACGAGGCCGGCGCTCAGGTCGGCGTCGCGACCGCGAACCTCTATCCGCAGATCACGCTGAGCGGCAGCCTCGGCTCGCAGGCGCTGAGGGCTGGCGACATCTTCGCCAACGGCACCGGCTTCTGGAGCCTCGGCGCGAGCCTGCTCCAGCCGATCTTCAACGGCGGCGCGCTGCAGGCGACGCGGCGCGCCTCGGTCGCCGCGTTCGACCAGGCCCGGGCGCAATACCAGCAGACCGTGCTGAACGCGTTCCTGAACGTCGCCAACACGCTGCGTTCGCTGGACAGCGACGCCGATGCGCTGCGCACGCAGGCCGAGGCCGAGTCGCTGGCGCGCGAGCAGCTCGACCTCATCAACCGGCAGAACCAGCTCGGCGCCGTCAGCTACCTGACGCTGCTCGACGCGCAGCGCACCTACCAGCAGACGCGGGTCGCGCTCGTGCAGGCGCAGGCGATGCGCTTCGCCGACACGGCTGCGTTGTTCCAGGCGCTCGGCGGCGGCTGGTGGAACCGCGCCGAGCTGGCCGACATCTCGATCGATATCTCCAGGGACGCCACGACCAGTGGCGCCGACAAGACCCGATGAACCGCGACGGGCACCGCCAGCGACGGCGGCGCCCGCTTCCACAACAAGACTCGAACCGTTGAGAGGGAACAAGACATGACGAAGCGAATGCTCATCATGGTGGGTGGCGTGCTGATCCTGGTGGCCTTGCTGGCCTTCGGCTTCTTCCTGCACATCAGGACGCTGATCGCCTCGGCGCCCAAGCCGAGCCCGCAGACGGTGTCGGCGATCCAGGCGACCAGCCTGACCTGGCAGCCGCAGCTCTCGGCCGTGGGCTCGATCGTCGCGGTGCGCGGCGTCGACGTCACGACCGAGATCGCCGGCCTCGTGCGCAGCGTCGAGTTCAAGTCTGGACAGGAGGTCAAGGAAGGCACCGTGCTGCTGCAGCTCAATGCCGACTCCGACCAAGCGCAGCTGCAGTCGCTGCAGGCCGCCGCCGACCTCTCGGCCAGCGTGCTGGCGCGCGACAAGCTGCAGTTCGATGCGCAGGCGATCAGCCAGGCCCAGGTGGACAACGATGCCGCCGATCTCAAGAGCCGGCGCGCGCTGGTGGCGCAGCAGGCGGCGACCATCGCCAAGAAGACCATCCGGGCGCCGTTCGCCGGCAAGCTCGGCATCACCACCGTGCAGCCGGGCCAGTACCTCAACCCCGGCGACAAGGTCGTGACGCTGCAGACCATCGACCCGATCTACGTCGACTTCTTCCTGCCGCAGAAGCAGATGGGCAATCTCGCGCTCGGGCAGACGGTCAGCGTCCTGACCGACGGCTTCCCGGGGCAGAAATTCCCGGGGCGCATCACCGCCATCAATGCGAAGGTCGACACGACGACGCGCAACGTCATGGTGGAAGCGACGCTGGCGAATCCGAAGCGGCAATTGCTCGCCGGCATGTTCGCCAACGTCAACGTCGAGGTCGGCGACCTGAAGCGCTACCTGACGCTGCCGCAGACCGCGATCACCTACAACCCGTACGGCTCGACCGTGTTCGTGATCCAGAGCAAGGGCGCGTTCGATGCGGCGAATGCGGCGAGCGGGCCGGCGTCGGGCGCGTCGGGCGCGACCGTCGCCAAGGCGGCACCCCCGGCCTCGGGCGCATCCGGACCGTCGGACGGTCTCGTCGCGCGACAGGTGTTCGTGACCACCGGCGAGACGCGCGGCGACCAGGTCGCGATCGTCAGCGGCGTGAAGGAAGGCGACCAGGTCGTGACCAGCGGCCAGGTCAAGCTGAAGAACGGCACGTCGATCGTCATCGACAACAGCGTCCAGCCCGCCAACAACCCGAACCCCACCCCGCAGGAAAAGTGAGCGTCAGGCCATGAACTTCACCGACATCTTCATCAGGCGCCCCGTGCTGGCCATGGTGGTGAGCCTGCTCATCGTCGTGCTCGGCCTGCGCTCGCTGTTCAGCCTGCCCGTCAACCAGTTCCCGAAGACGCAGAACGCAGTCGTGACCGTCTCGACGACCTACTACGGCGCCGACGCGCAGACGGTCGCCGGATTCATCACGCAGCCTCTGGAAGGCGCGATCGCGCAGGCGCAGGGCATCGACTACCTGTCGTCGTCGAGCTCGAGCGGCGTGTCGACGATCACCGCGACGCTGCGCCTGAACTACGACGCGAACCGTGCGCTCACCGAGATCAACACGCAGGTCAATTCGGTCAAGAACCAGCTTCCGGCGCAGGCGCAGACGCCGGTTCTCACAGTCCAGACCGGCTCGACCATCGACGCGATGTACATGGGCTTCTACAGCGACACGCTGCCCACCAACAACATCACCGACTTCCTGTCGCGCGTCGTCAAGCCCAAGCTGGATTCGATCGAAGGCGTGCAGACCGCCGAGCTGCTGGGTGCGCGCACGTTCGCGCTGCGCGCCTGGCTCGATGCCGACAAGCTGGCGGCGCACGGCCTGACCGCGCAGGACGTCAGCGCGGCGCTCTCGAACAACAACTACCTGGCCGCCCTCGGCTCGTCGAAAGGCCAGATGGTGACGGTGCCCCTCACCGCCGGCACCGACCTGCATTCGGTCGAGGAATTCAAGCGCCTGGCCGTGAAGCAGAGCGGCGACGCGATCGTCCGCCTCGACGATGTGGCCACCGTCACGCTGGGCTCCGAGACCTACGACTTCAACGTCGCGTTCAGCGGCGTGCGCTCCGTCTTCATCGGCATGAAGGTGGCGCCGGAAGCGAACATCCTCGACGTCGCCAAGCGCGTGCGCACGGCTTTCCCGGGTCTGCGCGAGGAACTGCCCGCCGGCGTGACCGGCGAGATCGTCTACGACTCGACGGAATACATCAACACCTCGATCTCCGAGGTCGTCAAGACGCTGGTCGAGGCGCTGGTGATCGTCACGATCGTCATCTTCCTGTTCCTGGGCAGCTTCCGCGCCGTGATCGTGCCCGTCGTCGCGATGCCGCTGTCGATGATCGGCACGTTCTTCATGATGCTGGCGCTCGGCTACTCCATCAACCTGCTGACGCTGCTCTCGCTGGTGCTGGCGATCGGCCTGGTGGTCGACGACGCGATCATCGTCGTCGAGAACGTCGACCGGCACATGAAGGAAGGCAAGACGCCGATGGAGGCGTCGCTGATGGCCGCGCGCGAGCTGGGCGGCCCGATCATCGCGATGACCATCGTGCTGATCGCCGTCTACGTGCCGATCGGCTTCCAGGGCGGCCTGACGGGCGCCCTGTTCACCGAGTTCGCGTTCACGCTCGCCGGAGCCGTCTTCATCTCGGGCATCGTCGCCCTCACGCTGTCGCCGATGATGGCGTCGCGCTTCTTCAAGGCGAACCAGGACAGCGGCCGTTTCGCGAGCTTCGTCGACCGGACCTTCGAACGCGTGCACCGCGGCTACAGCCGCGTGCTGTCCAGCCTGCTCGACACCTGGCAGGTGCTCATCGTCATGGGCGTGATCCTGATGCTGCTGCTCGGGGTGATGTTCAAGATGTCGCAGACCGAGCTGTCGCCCGAGGAGGACCAGGGCTTCATCGGCTCGCAGGTCGTCGGCCCGCCGACGGCGACGTCGGACCAGATGCAGACGTACGCGACGCAGATCTTCGACATCGCCAAGGCCGAGCCCGAGTACAAGCAGATGTTCCAGATCACGGGCGTGCCGACCGTGAACCAGGGCATCGGCGGCGTCATCCTGAGCGACTGGGGCAGCCGCTCGCGCAGCGCGCACCAGATCCAGCTGGATCTGCAGCAGAAGTGGAACCGAGTGGCCGGCGGCCGTGTCGCCGCCTTCCAGTTCCCGTCGTTGCCGGGCGCATCCGGCCTGCCGGTGCAGGTGGTCATCAGCACGACCGAGCCCTTCGAGAACCTCAACACCGTCGTGCAGCAATTGAACGACAAGGCGAAGGCGGCCAACCTGTTCTACTTCTCCGACGTCGACCTGAAGATCGACAAGCCGCAGGCCACCGTCGTGGTCGACCGCGACAAGATCGCGGCGCTCGGGATGACGCAGCAGGACGTCGGGCAGGCGCTCAGCGCCGGGCTCGGTGGCGGCTACGTCAACTACTTCTCGATCGCCGGCCGGTCGTACAAGGTGATCCCGCAGGTGTTGCAGGTCGACCGGCTCAACCCGCAGAGCGTGCTCGATTTCTACATCAAGACGCCGACTGCCGGGCTCATCCCGGCCAGCACGGTGGCGCACATCGAGACGACGACGGTGCCGGAATCGATCAACCGGTTCCAGCAGCTCAACTCGGCGACGATCCAGGGCGTCTCCGGGCAGTCGCAGGGCGACATCATCAAGTTCTTCGCCGACAACCTGAAGCAGATCGCGCCGAGCGGCTACAACGTCGACTATTCCGGCACGACACGGCAGTACGTGCAGGAGTCCGGCGGCTTCCTGCTGACGATGGGCTTCGCCGTCGTCATCGTCCTGCTCGCCCTCGCCGCGCAGTTCAACAGCTTCCGCGATCCGGTGGTGATCCTGGTCTCGGTGCCGCTCGCCCTGTTCGGCGCCACGATCTTCATCTTCCTCGGCTTCGCGACTCTCAACATCTACACGAAGGTGGGGTTGGTGACGCTGATGGGGCTGATCAGCAAGCACGGGATCCTGATCGTCGAAGTGGCGAACAACCTGCAGCGGGCAGGCAGGAGCAAGCGCCAGGCGATCGAGGAAGCCGCCGGCATCCGGCTGCGGCCGATCCTGATGACGACGGCGGCGATGGTCTTCGGCGTGGTGCCGCTGGTCATCGCTTCCGGTGCGGGCGCCGCCGGCCGCCACTCCATGGGTCTGGTGATCTTCACCGGCATGTCGATCGGCACGCTCTTCACGCTCTTCGTGGTGCCGGCGATGTACCTCTTCATCGGCGCCAACCACAGCAAGAATCGCGAGGCCGAGGTGGGCGCCCCGGCGCCGACGCAACCGCTGCTGACGGACGAATCGGGCGCCGAACCGCACCCGGCGACCTGACGCGACGAGTCGCGCGCGGCGCTCTCGAACCGACGCCCGCCGTCGCCGCACTCGCGGCCACGGCGGGCGTCGTTCGTTTCAGCGCCGAACCGGCGGCAAGTCGGTGCAGGTGCCTTCGAAGGCTTCCGCAGCCAAGCCGATCGATTCGCCCAGCGTCGGATGCGGATGGATCGTCTTGCCGATGTCGACCGCGTCCGCGCCCATCTCGATCGCCAGCGCAATCTCGCCGATCATGTCGCCGGCATGGGTGCCGACGATGCCGCCGCCGAGGATGACGTGCGACGTCTCGTCGAAAAGGAGCTTGGTGAAGCCCTCGTCGCGGCCGTTGGCGATGGCGCGGCCGGATGCCGTCCACGGGAAGAGGCCCTTCTTCACCTTCACGCCGCGCGCCTTGGCCTCGTCTTCGGTGATGCCGACCCAGGCGATCTCGGGATCGGTGTAGGCCACGCTCGGGATCACGCGCGCATCGAACGCCGCCTTCGCGAGGTGCGCGTCGCCGAGCTGCTCGCCGGCGATGACCTCCGCCGCGACGTGCGCCTCGTGCACCGCCTTGTGCTCGAGCATCGGCTGGCCGACGATGTCGCCGACCGCGAAGATGTGCGGCACGTTCGTGCGCATCTGGATGTCGACCGGGATGAAGCCGCGATCCGTCACGGTCACGCCGGCCGCCTCGGCCGCGATCTTCTTGCCGTTCGGGACGCGGCCGACCGCCTGCAGGACCAGGTCGTAGAGCTGCTCCTTGAGCGCGCCCTCGCCCTCGAACCTGACCAGGATGCCGTCCGGCCGCGCTTCGGCGCTGACCGTCTTCGTCTTGAGCATGATGTTGTCAAAGCGCGGCGCATTGAGCTTCTGCCAGACCTTCACGAGATCGCGGTCGGCGCCCTGCATCAGGCCGTCGAGCATCTCGACGACGTCGAGACGGGCGCCGAGCGTCGAGTAGACGGTGCCCATCTCGAGGCCGATGATGCCGCCGCCGACGATCAACATGCGCTTCGGCTGGCTCGGCAGCTCGAGCGCGCCGGTCGAGGTGACGACGCGCGGATCGTCCTTCGGCATGAACGGCAGCCTGACCGCCTCGGAGCCGGCCGCGATGACGGCGCGGGCGAAGCCGATGGTGGTCGAGCCGCCGCCTTCGAGCTCGACGCTCACCTGGTGCGGGCCGACGAAGCGGCCGCTGCCGGTGACGGTGGTCACCTTGCGCATCTTCGCCATCTGGGCGAGGCCGCCGGTGAGCCTGGCGACGACCTTGTTCTTGTGGGCGACGAGCTTGGCGCGGTCGATGCTCGGCGCGCCGAACTCGACGCCGACCGAGCCGAAGTGAGCCGCCTCGTCGATCACGGCGGCGACGTGCAGCATCGCTTTCGACGGGATGCAGCCGACGTTGAGGCAGACGCCGCCGAGCGTCCTGTAGCGCTCGACGATCACGACCTTGAGGCCGAGGTCGGCGGCGCGGAAGGCGGCGGAGTAGCCGCCCGGGCCGGCGCCGAGGACGAGCAGGTCGCAGGTGAGGTCGCCGGCGAGCGCAGGTATGGCTGCGGCGGCAACCGCGGCCGCAGACTTGGGTGCGGCGGCGGGCGCGGCCACGGCCGGTGCGGCTGGCGCCGACGATGCGGTCACCGAAGGCGCAACGGCGGCCGCTGTCGGCGACGCGGCGGCCGCCTCGGCTCCGTCGGCCTCCAGCACCAGCATCACCGATCCCTTGTTGACGATGTCGCCGACCTTGACCTTCAGTTCCTTCACCACCCCGGCATGCGACGACGGGATCTCCATCGACGCCTTGTCGCTCTCGATCGTGATCAGGCTCTGCTCGACCTTGACCGTGTCCCCGGGCTTCACCAGAACCTCGATGACACCGACGTCCTTGAAGTCGCCGATGTCCGGAATCGCGACGTCGACCGTCACAGCAGCACCCTCCGGAAATCGCGGAGGATCTGCACCAGGAAGGCGTTGAAGCGGGCCGCGGAGGCGCCGTCGATGACGCGGTGGTCGTAGCTGAGCGAGAGCGGCAGCACCAGGCGCGGCTGGAACGCGGCGCCGTCCCACACCGGCTGCATCAGCCCGCGCGAGACGCCGAGGATCGCCACTTCCGGCGCGTTGATGATCGGGGTGAAGTAGCGGCCGCCGATGCCGCCGAGCGACGAGATCGAGAAGCAGCCGCCGGCCATGTCGCCCGGCGAGAGCTTGCCGTCGCGCGCCTTCTTGGCGAGCTCGCCCATCTCGCTCGAGATCTGCAGCACGCCCTTCTTGTCGGCGTCGCGGATCACCGGCACGACCAGGCCGTTCGGCGTGTCGGCCGCGAAGCCGACGTGGAAATACTTCTTCAGCACGAGATGGTCGCGCTCGAGGCTGGAGTTGAACTCCGGAAACTTCTGGAGCGCCGCGACGCAGGCCTTGATCAGGAACGCCAGCATGGTCACCTTGACGCCGGCCTTCTCGTTCTCCTTGTTGGTGGAGACGCGGAAGGCCTCGAGCTCGGTGATGTCGGCGTCGTCGTGGTTGGTGACGTGCGGGATCGTGATCCAGTTGCGCTGCAGGGCCGGGCCGCTGATCTTCCTGATCCGCGACAGCTCCTTCTTCTCGATCTCGCCGAACTTCGCGAAATCGACCTGGGGCCACGCCGGCAGATTCGGGAAGTTGCCGCCGGGCGCGCCTGATGCAGCCGCAGCCGGCGCGCTCGCGGCCTGCGCCTTCGTCTGCTGCGAGCCCGCCATCACCGCCTTGACGAACGACTGCACATCGTCCTGCGTGATGCGACTCTTCGGTCCGCTGCCCTTCACTTCGGCGAGCGGCACGCCGAGCTCGCGTGCGAGCTTGCGGATCGTCGGCGAGGCATGCGGCAGGACGCCTTGCGGCGCCGTCGGCTCGTGTGCGGGCAACGCGGCCGTCGGCACGGCCTTCTCGACGGGCGCGCTCGACACCGCGGGCGCGGCCGTCGGCGCCGATGCCGGCGCGGGTGCCGCTGGGGCAGCGGCCGGAGATGCCGACGCCGCCCCGCCGCCGGCCTGCAGCGTCGCGATGGCACTGCCCTTCGAGACCTTGTCGCCGACCTTCACCTTGAGCGCCGTCACGACGCCGTCGTGCGACGACGGGATCTCCATCGAGGCCTTGTCGCTCTCGACCGTGATGAGGCTCTGCTCCGCCTTCACCGTGTCGCCGACCTTGACCAGCATCTCGATGATGGCGACCTCGTCGAAATCGCCGATGTCCGGAACGACGATCTCGATGACGCCGCCGGCCGCAGGCGGAGCCGTCGCGGGAACGGCTGCGACAGGAGCGGGCATCGCCGGCGCCGGCGCCGTGAGCGCGGTGGGCGCGTTCCACGAAGGCGGA
>CAZZVH010000042.1:2957-14378 GCA_964657365.1 uncultured Burkholderiaceae bacterium | reverse complement strand
GCAGGCGCTGATCGAGGCGGAGCGCTGCTACTACTGCCACGACGCGCCCTGCGTCGCCGCCTGCCCGACCGGCATCGACATCCCGTCGTTCGTGCGCCGCATCGGCGAGGAGAACACACGCGGCGCGGCCAAGGCGATCCTCGACGCCAACGTGTTCGGCGGCATGTGCGCCCGCGTCTGCCCGACCGAGGTGCTGTGCGAGCAGGCCTGCGTGCGCAACACCAACGAGGACAAGCCTGTCGAGATCGGCCTGCTGCAGCGCTTTGCGACCGATGCCTATTTCGCGGCGCCGGCCTCGCACGGTGCGCCGATGTTCCAGCGCGGCGCGCCGACCGGCAAGCGCATCGCCGTCGTCGGCGCCGGGCCGGCCGGGCTCTCGTGCGCGCACCGGCTGGCGATGCTCGGCCACGACGTCGTCGTCTTCGAGGCGAAGCCGAAGCCGGGCGGCCTCAACGAGTACGGCCTGGCCAGCTACAAGACCACCGAGGGCTTCGCGCAGAAGGAGATCGACTGGCTGCTCTCGATCGGCGGCATCGAGATGCGCTACGGCCAGCCGGTCGGCGAGCAATGCACGCTGGCCTCGCTGAGCGACGGCCACGACGCGGTGTTCCTCGGCCTCGGCCTCGGCGGCGTCAATGCGCTGGGCCTGTCCTCGGAGCGCACCCATGGCGTCGACGACGCTGTCGCGTTCATCGCCGGGCTGCGCCAGGCCGACGACCTCGGCGCGCTGCCGGTCGGCCGGCGCGTCGTCGTCATCGGCGGCGGCATGACGGCGATCGACGCCGCGGTGCAGTCGAAGAAGCTCGGCGCCGAGGAGGTGACGATCGTCTACCGGCGCGACGAAGCGCGCATGCCGGCCTCCGACCACGAAGTGGAATGGGCGCAGCGCAACGGCGTGACGATCCGGACCTGGAGCGTGCTCGAGTCGATCGATGCCGAGGGCGGCCACGTCGCCGGCGCCACCTTCGGCCACGTCGCGGACGTGGGCGGCAGGCTCGAGGCGACCGGCCGCCGCTGGCGCATCGCCGCCGACACGGTGCTCAAGGCCATCGGCCAGACGCTGGTGCTCGCCGATCCGACGCTGGCGAGCCTGGTGCTGCGCAGCGGCCGCATCGAGGTCGACCCGGAAGGCCGCACGTCGCTCGCCAGGGTGTGGGCCGGCGGCGACTGCACCTGGGGCGGCCAGGATCTCACCGTCGAGGCCGTCGAGCACGGCAAGATCGCCGCGCATTCGATCGATCGCGCGCTCGGGATGGTGCGCACCGGCGCGCCGTTCACGCGCGTGCGCCGCGCCGCCTAGGCGACGGCCCGAGCCGACGACACCGGACAACCACCAGACCATGGCCGATCTCCGCACCACCTTCGCCGGCATCTCGAGCCCGAATCCGTTCTGGCTCGCCTCGGCGCCGCCGACCGACAAGGAATACAACGTCGTGCGCGCCTTCGAGGCGGGCTGGGGCGGTGTGGTCTGGAAGACGCTGGGCGAGGCGGGGCCGCCGATCGTCAACGTCAACGGGCCGCGCTACGGCGCGCTCTATTCGCAGGACCGGCGCCTGATCGGCCTCAACAACATCGAGCTCATCACCGACCGGCCGCTCGAGACCAACCTCGCCGAGATCGCCCGCGTGAAGCGCGCCTGGCCCGATCGCGCCATGGTCGTCTCGATCATGGTGCCGTGCGAGGAGCAGGCCTGGAAGTCGATCCTGCCGATGGTCGAGGACACCGGCTGCGACGGCGTCGAGCTCAACTTCGGCTGCCCGCACGGCATGAGCGAGCGCGGCATGGGCTCGGCGGTCGGCCAGGTGCCCGAGTACATCGAGATGGTGACGCGCTGGTGCAAGCAGTTCACGCGGCTGCCGGTGATCGTCAAGCTCACGCCCAACGTCGCCGACATCAAGCCGCCGGCGCTGGCCGCGCACCGCGGCGGCGCCGACGCCGTCTCGCTCATCAACACGGTCAACTCGGTGATGGGCGTGGATCTCGACGCGCTCTCGATCTATCCGCACACGGGCCGGACCGGCTCGCACGGTGGCTACTGCGGCCCGGCCGTCAAGCCGATCGCGCTCAACATGGTGGCCGAGATCGCGCGCACGCCGTCGATGGCCGGCCTGCCGATCTCCGGCATCGGCGGCATCACGACATGGAAGGACGCCGCCGAGTTCATCGCCCTCGGTTCCGGCAACGTGCAGGTCTGCACCGCCGCCATGACCTACGGCTTCAAGATCATCGACGACCTCTGCAGCGGCCTCGCGGAGTACATGGACGCGAAGGGCTTCGCGACCATCGAGTCGTTCCGCGGCCGCGCCGTGTCGACGATCGTCGACTGGAACGCGCTCGACCTCAACCACGTCGAGAAGGCACGCATCGACCAGTCGCTGTGCATTTCCTGCGGCCGCTGCCACGTCGTCTGCGAAGACACCTCGCACCAGGCGATCACGGCCACGAAGGACGGCAAGCGTCACTTCGAGGTCGTGGACGCCGAATGCGTCGGCTGCAACCTGTGCGTCTCGGTCTGCCCGGTGCCGGAGTGCATCACCATGCACGCGCTGCAGCCCGGCGAGATCGACGCGCGCACCGGCCGGCTGGTCGAAGGCGACTACGCCAACTGGACGACGCATCCCAACAATCCGGCACGCGTGAACGCGTGATGCCGAGCACCGTCGAGGTCGACCACGTCTCGGTCGTCTACCCCGCCAAGGAGCACACCGTCACGGCGCTCGCCGACGTCAGCCTCACGATCCGGGAAGGCGAGTTCATCTCGCTGATCGGGCCGTCGGGTTGCGGGAAGACGACGCTGCTGCGCGTCATCGCCGATCTCGAGCAGGTGAGCTCGGGCACGGTCCGTGTCAACGGCCTCGCGGCGCGCGACGCACGACTCGCGCGGGCCTACGGCTACGTGTTCCAGGCGCCGGCGCTGTTTCCCTGGCGCACGGTGCTCGCGAACGTCTGCCTGCCGCTCGAGATCCACGGCCTCGACAAGGCGAAGGCGACGCAGGTGGCGACCGAGCACCTCGAGCGCGTCGGCCTGAATGGCTTCGAGGGCAAGTACCCGTGGCAGCTCTCGGGCGGCATGCAGCAGCGCGTCTCGATCGCCCGCGCTCTCGGCTTCGAGCCGAAGCTGCTGATGATGGACGAACCGTTCGGCGCGCTCGACGAGATCACGCGGGACCGTCTCAACGAGCAGTTGCTGCGCCTGTGGGAACGGGAGCGCCGCACCGTCGTGTTCGTGACGCACTCGATCCCCGAGGCGGTCTTCCTGTCGTCGCGCATCGTCGTCATGTCGCCGCGGCCGGGCCGCATCGTCGACGTCATCGAATCCGGCCTGCCGAGCGACCGCACGCTCGACATCCGCGACACGCCCGAGTTCACGGCGATCGCGCACCGCGTGCGTGTCGCCCTGCAGGAAGGCCATGGCGGCCACTGAGGCGAGCGCCGGCGCATCGGCGTTGCGCGTGCCGGTCGCGAGCGAGCGTGGTCCGCTCGGCGAGGCCTGGTTTCGCGTCGGCCCGGTGCTGGTGGTGCTCGGCGTGCTGCTCGTCGTCTGGTACGCCGCCGCGATCGGCCTGAACGCGTCGCAGGTCATCGAACGCACCCTGTCGTCGCAGGAAGGCGGCTGGAGCGCCGCGGATCTCGTGCGCCTCACGCTGTCGATGGACCGGCCGGTGCTGCCGGCGCCGCACCAGATCGCCGTCGACTTCATCGATTCGATCGTCGACTGGCCGATCGATTCGCCGCGCAACCTGCTCTATCACGCCGCCGTCACCAGCTCGGCGACGCTGCTGGGCTTCGCGATGGGCACGGTGCTCGGCGCCGTGCTCGCCGTGCTCATCGTCCACTCGCGCACGCTCGAGCGCAGCCTGTTCCCATGGGTGATCGCCTCGCAGACCGTGCCGGTGCTGGCGATCGCGCCGATCGTCATCGTCATCCTCGGCAGCATGGGAATGACGGGCGTGTTTCCGAAGGCCGTGATCTCGATGTACCTGTGCTTCTTCCCGGTCGCCGTCGCGCTGGTCAAGGGCCTGCGTTCGCCCGGCGTGATGGAGCTCGAGCTGCTCCACACCTACGCCGCCTCCGGGACGGACACGTTCTGGAAGCTGCGCGTGCCGGCGTCGCTGCCGTTCCTCTTTCCGGCCCTGCGCGTGGGCATCGCCGCCGGCCTGGTCGGCGCCATCGTCGGCGAGCTGCCGACCGGGGCGCAGGCCGGCCTCGGTGCCCGCCTGCTCACCGGCTCGTACTACGGCAACACGGTGCAGATCTGGTCGGCGCTCGTCATGTCGGCGCTGCTCGGGCTCGCGCTGACGGGCTGCGTCGCGCTGGCCGAACGGTGGTGCACGCCGGGAGGGAAGCGATGAGCCTGGGCTGGCTGGTGCCGCTCCTACTGGCGATGCTCGCCGTCGCCGTCTTCAGCGTGCGCCGCGCCGCTGCGCTCGAGAGCTTCGGCGCCGTCGGCAACGCCGCCGCGCCGGTCCTGTTCGGCGTCTGGATCCTCGTCTTCTGGCAGCTGCTGACCTGGGCCCTCGACGTGCCGCAGGTGCTCTTGCCCGCGCCCACGCGCATCGGCCAGTCGCTGGTCGACGGCGCCGGCGTGCTGGCCGGCGACGTCGTCCAGACGGTGCTGCATTCCGCGCTGATCGGCCTCGTGATCGGCTGCGCATTCGGCTTCGCCACCGGCGTCCTGATCGACCGCAGCCCGTTCCTGCAGCGCGGCCTGCTGCCGGTCGCCGCCCTGGCGAGCACGGTGCCGCTGGTCGGCATCGCGCCGATCATGGTGATGTGGTTCGGCTTCGACTGGCACTCGAAGGCGGCGGTCGTCGTGGTCATGACGTTCTTCCCGATGCTCGTGAACACGCTGGCGGGCCTCGGCGAATCCGGCCACATGGAGCGCGACCTGATGCGCTCCTACGGGGCAGGCTATTGGCGCACGCTCGTCTCGCTGCGCATCCCGGTGGCGCTCCCCTTCATCTTCAACGCATTGAAGATCGACTCGACGCTCGCCATGATCGGCGCCATCGTCGCCGAATTCTTCGGCTCGCCGACCGCCGGCCTGGGTTTCCGCATCTCGACCGAGGCGGCGCGGCTCAACATGGGGCTGGTCTGGGCGGCGATCCTGGTCGCGGCGCTGGCCGGTTCCTTGCTCTATGGTCTGATCAGCTGGATCGAGCAGCGTGCGACCTTCTGGCACCCGTCGATCCGCAGCGCCGCATGAGTTCCAATCCCCTGTCGTTCCAGGCCCCGTTCCGATCCACGTCCCCACGCCGCAAGGCGACAACTCCCGGAGTCCACCGATGCGCAAAACCGCTCTCCTGATCTCGCTGCTGCTGGCCGGCGCTGCCGGCGCCGCGTCGGCCGCCGACAAGGTCACCGTGCAGCTCAAGTGGCTGCCGCAGGCGCAGTTCGCCGGCTACTACGTGGCCCAGGCCAAGGGCTTCTACAAGGACGCCGGCCTCGACGTGACGATCAAGCCGGGCGGCCCCGACATCGCGCCCGCCCAGGTGCTCGCCGCCAAGGGCGCCGACCTGACGGTCGACTGGATGCCCAGCGCGCTCGCCGCCCGCGAGGCCGGCGTGCCGATGGTCAACGTGGCGCAGATCTTCAACCGCTCCGGCCTGATGCTCACCTGCAAGAAATCCAGCGGCGTCTCGACGCCGAAGGACTTCAAGGGCAAGACCATCGGCGTCTGGTTCGGCGGCAACGAATACCCGTTCCTCAGCTGGATGGGCACGCTCGGCCTGAAGACCAGCGGCTCCAGCCCCGACGTGAAGGTCCTCAAGCAGGGCTTCAACGTCGACCCGCTGCTGCAGAACCAGGCCGCCTGCATCTCGACCATGATCTACAACGAGTACTGGCAGGTCATCGACGCCGGCGTCAAGCCAGCCGACCTGGTCACCTTCCCCTACGAAGACCAGGGCGTGGCGACGCTCGAGGACGGCCTCTACGCGCGCGGCCCGGACCTCGCCGATCCGGCCTACGTCGCCAAGCTCGCGAAGTTCGTCAAGGCCTCGATCATGGGCTGGGAGTACGCGATCAAGAACCAGGACGAAGCGGTCAAGATCGTCCTCGCCGCCGACACCTCCGGCGGCTCCACCGCCGCGGTGCAGAAGCGCCAGCTCGAGAACGTCGCCAAGCTGATCACCGACGCGGGCACGCCGAAGATGGGCGTGCTCGATCCGGCCGCCTACCAGCGCACGGTCAAGGTGCTCCTGGCCGGCGGCAGCGATCCGGTCATCAAGAAGGATCCTGGAACGGCCGCCTGGACGCACGTCGTGACCGACAAGGCGATGGCCAAGTAGGGACGCCGGCGCCCGGCTGGCCGAGCGGCCGCCGGGCGCGTTCCTTGCCAAGGTGGTGGCGTCGGGGCCACCGCATGAGGAACGCAGGATGAAGCTTCTCAAGCGCCTGTTCGGCATCATCCATGCGCTGATCGCGCTGCTGTTCGCGTGCGCGGGCGTGCTGCTGATCGTGATCGCGTCGCGCATGGGCTGGGGCGCCGTCACCGGCGACATGAGCCCCGCGTCGGCGCAGCGCCTCATCGAGGCGATCGGCCTGCTCGCCGCCTCGGTGGTCGCGATCCAGATCGCCCAGACCATCGCCGAGGAAGAGGTGATCCGCGGCGCCCACGTGAGCGGGCCGACGCGGGTGCGCCGCTTCCTGTCCCGGTTCTTCGTCGTCGTCGTGGTCGCGCTCGCCATCGAGGGCCTGGTCGCGACCTTCCGCGCCATGCACGAGGAGCCGGTCCAGCTCCTCTATGCGTCGAGCCTGCTGGTGGGCGTCGCGGCGATGCTGGCGGGTTGGGGCGTGTTCATACGCCTCAACCGCTACGCCGAGGAGATCGAGCCCGAAGCGATGGCCGAGGCCAAGCGCGAAGACGCCAAGCTCAAGTAGCCATGGCAGCGCCCATGAAGCTCCACGTCGGCAGCGACATCGTCGTCCGCGCCGCGAGCGAGTGCCCGATCATCGCCATGCTGCGCCCGGCCAGCGGCCTGGCGCAGTGGCTGTCGAGCGAGACCTACGCCTTCGATCCGTGGGTGCCGACCACCGAGTACGTCGACAGCTACGGCAACCTGTGCCAGCGCCTGACCGTGCCGCGCGGCGACATGCGGCTGCGCGTCGAGGCCACCGTCGAGACCGACGCGGTGCTCGCGGTCGCCCACGATGCGCCGTACGTGCCGGTAGCGCAGCTGCCCGACATCGCGCTGCAATACCTGCTGCAGAGCCGCTACTGCCCGTCCGACACGATGGTGCAGCGCGCCTGGCAGATCGCCGGCAACGCGGCGCCGGGGTACGCGCAGGTCGAGGCGATCCGCGCCTGGATCCAGGCCAACCTGCAGTACCGCTACGGCAGCAGCGACGGCTCGACCGACGCCGTCGCCACGCTGGACAAGGGGGCCGGCGTCTGCCGCGATTTCGCGCACGTCGGCATGGCGCTGACGCGGGCGCTGCAGATCCCCGCCCGCATGGTCGTCGGCTACCTGCTGGGCCTCGACCCGATGGACCTGCACGCCTGGTTCGAGGCGTACGTCGGCGGCCGCTGGTACACCTTCGACGCGACCCAGGCCGAGCCGAAGGGCGGGCGCGTCGTGCTGGCCTACGGCCGCGATGCAGCGGATGTCGCCTTCATCTCCAACTACGGGCCGCTCGAGACGATCGCGATGCAGGTCTGGGTCGAGCTCGCGGCGCCGCCTGCGCCGTTGCCGCCACCGCCGCGGCCGCTGTCGACGACCTAGATGGACGTCATCGCCGGCTCGGCGACGATCGGGATGGTGGCGTTGCCGCGATGCACTTCGTCTTCGCCATGCCGCCGCAGCAGCTCGAACAGGTGCTTCCTGATCAGCATGCCCGGGCGGTCGCTGTCCATCGAGTACTCGATGCCGCGGCGGCGCGGATCGATCACCGCGTCGGGGTCGGTCGACTCCAGGATGTCCTTGTCTTCGCGCGTGATCTCCTCGTCGAAGGCGATCAGCATCGCCTCGGGGCAATCGGCCTCCGTGTCGTTGCGGAACAGCCATTGGCACAGCTGCATCCGGCCGTCGTCGATGGGCGTGAAGCAGTTGATGATGATGTGGCGGATGCCGGACGGGTACTCGATGTCGAGCCGGCGCGAGAACGGCAGGTAGTAGGCATTGCGCATGTGCCGCGTCGTGATCGGCTCGGTGACACCGCTGATGCGGTGGAACTTCTCCGGATTCGTGGCCGGGATCACCGTCTCGGCATGGAAGCCGGTGTCGCTTTCGACGAGCGTGTACTTGCTCGGCGCAGGCTGCGTGGCGACGCCGAAGGTGGCCTTGTGCACGAAGCTGAAATGCGAGTTGTCGAAGCTGTTCTCGAGTGCCCGCATCGGGCTCGTGTTCCACGTCTCGTAGAACTGGTAGATCGTGCGGTAGGCCGGGTCGTCGAACTCGGGCACGGCCGGGATGTCGTGGATCGGCTCCTCGAGCGCCACCCATGCATAGCCGTAGCGCGCGGTGCAGAAGTAGGCCGGCGTGCGGTAGTCAGGCGGGATGGCGCGGTCGGCCGCGTACTGCGGGATGTGCACGACGCGCCCGGTGCGGTCGTACGTCCAGCCGTGGTAGCCGCACTGCAGCTTGCCGGCGAGCGCGCCTTCCTTGGCGCACGTGCCCTTCGAGAGCCTGGCGGTGCGGTGGCAGCAGCGGTCTTTCAGGGCCGCCGGAGCGCCGCTCTCGTCGAGGAAGAGAACGATGTGCTCGCCCAGCAGCGTGAACGGCTGCGGGCCGGCCGCGAGCTGGGACAGCGGCATGACGGCATGCCAGATCTTCCGGAGCACGGGTTGGCGGGTGACGAGCATGGCGGACCTCGCGGAGACGCGTCGACGATGACAGGAAGGCCAGTCGAAAGGCGCAAGTCGCGTGCCACGCGCCGCGCCGGCCAGCTGCTTCTACCGGGCGCGCCAGAAATTCCGGTGCAGCGCCAGGATGGGCTCTTTCATCGCCGCCACCGGGCCGATGACGCGGATGTCTTTCCGGCCACGCGCGAACACGTGCCGGCACGGCAGATCGAGCGTCGGGTTCTCGGGATGGTTGCCGGTCTCGGCGAGCAGGGCGCGTTCCTCGACGCCGAACACGACCCGACCGATGTGGGCCCAGTACTGCGTGCCGGCGCACATGGCGCACGGCTCCACGGTGGTCACCAGCGTGCAGGGCCACAGTTCGGCCGGCGACCAGCGCCGCGCGGCTTCGCGTGCGAGCACCGCTTCGGCATGGTTCACGCTGTCGACGTTGCCTTGCTCCATGAGCACGGTGGTGTGGTCGGGGGCGACGAGGAGGGCACCGAAAGGGTGGTGCCCGGCGTCCATCGTGCGGCGGGCGAGGGCTTGGGCGCAGGCGAGCAGGGCGGCGACCTGCGAGTCGGTGGGGTCGGTACGTTCCGGGAAGTCAGTGGAATCGAGAGTCACGCCGGCCTCTTGCGGAAGGTTCTTCCGTTGCCCTGATCGCTCGATGTTGCCCGAACATCGACGCCATCGCCGGCACGAAAGCGATTGCTGTTCGATGCCGTCGGATGCCGGGGAGGACAGGTCGGCTGGACTATGCTTGCCCGGCCTGGCCACCGCGCCACCTTCGTCCACACCTGAACTGCCTGGAACCGACATGTCCGACAAGAGCGCTCTCAGCCCCGAATTCGTCGCCGCGCAGAAGAAGCGGCTGGAGGCCCTGAAGGCCGAACTCCTCGGCGCCGAGAGCGAGGCGCGGGACGAAATGGACGATCGTCGGGAGGGCGGTGCCGAGGCCGTCGAGTACGAGGACGCGGCCCAGGCGATGGAGCGAAAGGAAGTGCTGCAGGCCAAGCACGAGGTCGACCGGCCGCGGCTCGCCAACGTCGATCGCGCCCTGAAGAAGATCGAGCTCGGCACCTACGGGCTCTCGGACCAGAGCGGGAAGCCGATTCCGAAGGCCCGGCTCGAAGCGTCGCCGGAGGCGGTGCTGACGGTCGCGGAGGCCGCGGCGAAGGAGTAGCGGGCAGGCGCGCCGACCGACCCGGTCAACCCGTGGCCAACCACCGGGTCGCGCTGTAGATCGCGAGGCCGACCAGCCCGCCCACCAGCGTGCCGTTGATGCGGATGAACTGCAGGTCGCGGCCGATGTTGCGCTCGAGCTCGCGCGTCATCTCGGCGGCATTCCAGTCGCCGACCCGGGCGACGATGTAGCCGCGGATGTCCTCGCGGTAGCGCTCGATCCAGCGCGGCGCGGTGGCATCGATCTGCTCGTTGAGCCAGCCGCGCATCGCGTCGTCGGCGAGCATCTTCTCGCCGAGCGATCGCGCGCCGAGCATCGCCTGGTCGCGGATCGTCGAGCTCGGCGAGCCGAGGTCGTCCTGCACCCAGGCGATCGTTTCGCTCCACAGGCCGTGCAGGTATTCCGCGAGCGCCGGATGGGCGAGCATCTCGTCCCTGACGGTCTCGACCTTGCGACGAACATCGGCGTCGTCCTTCAGGCGCACGACGTAGGCGGCCACGAAGGCGTCGAAGCGCTGGCGCAGCGGATGTGCCGCGTCCTCGCCCATCTCGCCGATCAGGCGCACGACACCGGCGACCATCTTCTCGGTCGCATAGCGGCCGGCGACGTTGTCGAGGCCGACGAACCGCAGGTACTTGACTTCGGCCGCGACGACCTCCGCGACCCCGGCCTTGACGCTCTCGTCGTCGAGCATGCGTGCGAGTTGCTGGAGGATGCCGTCGAGCACGTGCTGGTGCCGCTGGCCCGCGGTCAGCGCACCCAGCAGCTCGCCGGCGAGCAAGGACACGTCGACCCGCTCGAGCCTCGCCATCACCGTCGCACGGAAGAAGGTGCGCACGCGCTCGTCGTCGAGCACGCCGAGCGCGTAGACGAGCGCCGACGACAGATGCTCGGCCAATCCGCGCGCGTGGCGCGGCTCCGCGAGCCATGTGGCCAGGCGGCGCGCCGGGTCGATCTCGTGCAGCTTGGCGAGCACCTGCCGGGTGCTCAGGAAATTGGCGCAGATGAAGGTGGCGAGGTTCTCGCCGATCCGGTCCTTGTTGCTCGGGATGATGGCGGTATGCGGGATGGGCAGGCCGAGCGGATGGCGGAACAGCGCGACGACCGCGAACCAGTCGGCGATCG
This sequence comes from uncultured Burkholderiaceae bacterium, assembly GCA_964657365.1. Classification (GTDB taxonomy): domain Bacteria; phylum Pseudomonadota; class Gammaproteobacteria; order Burkholderiales; family Burkholderiaceae_C; genus Schlegelella_A. The sequence continues at coordinate 3,285 of CAZZVH010000042.1, read as the reverse complement.
CGCCGACCATCGCGGCCTCCGCGAAGGCGGCGACGTAGCCCCAGGCCGGATGGCGGCCCCGCAGCACGATCGCCGAGACGTAGACGAGCGCCGCCACGCCCAGGAGAGCGAGCGCGATCAGCTTCATGCGGGGCAGGTCGTTCGGTCGCACGGGTTTTTGCCAGTCGAGACCCGGAGTCTGCCTGTGGTCGGCCTCCTGCCCGTCGAGCGCAGGCGGGACGCGTCGCGGCCCGTCCACAATATTCGACGCGGCCATCCGTCTACCCTCCATGGACGCCCTGCAAGGTCTGCCCCAGCCAGCCCGCCTCACCATGCCCGCCAATGCCTC
>CAZZVH010000042.1:0-2857 GCA_964657365.1 uncultured Burkholderiaceae bacterium | reverse complement strand
GGAGAGAACCATGCGCATTTTCCCGCTCGCCCTCATCGCCATCGGCGTGCTCGGAGTGCTCCATCACTACGGGCTCATCGACCCCGCGTTCGCGCAGTTGCTCTGGCCCTTGCTGCTCATCGGCATCGGCGTCGCCATGCTGGCGCGCGGCCCGCGTTGGCGCTCGGACATGCTTGAGCGCATGCACGACCGATGGGAGCGCCGCATGCACCGCCACTTCGGCCCCGGCTGGGCGAACCTGTCGGACGAGGAACGCGACCGGTTCCGCTCGGGCATGCGGCAGTGGCGGTCCGGCCCACCACCGCCACCCGGCGATCAACGCTGAAGCTCGTTCAGTTCGAGCGATTCAAACCACCAGTTCATATCCACTCGGAGTTCACCGTGAGAATCTTCCCCATCGCACTCATCGTCATCGGCTCACTCGGCGTGGCCAAATACCTCGGCCTCATCCCGATCGGCATGTTCCACCTGGTCGGCCCGGTCCTGTTGATCGCCCTCGGCGTGGCCCTCTTCTTCCGCAGACCTCGCCGTGCATCCTGCGGATGACGGGGGGGCCATTCGCGGCGCCGTCATTCCATGTCTCCCTCGATGAACAAGTTCTCGGCCTCGTATTCGGCCCGGCTCTTTCGTCGATGGTCGCCGAGCAGATGGATCGACGCCATGGCGCGGTCGGTATAGATCTCGGATCGAAGCGGCCACGTGCGCGCCGTGTCAAAGAGGCCGGGCATGAGCTCGTAGCGCTCCGGCTCGCCGCCCCGATCGACATCGTTCAACCACAGGTGCGAGCCGCAGCGGGAACAGAAAGCACGCTCGGCGAACGCGGAGGAACGATAGCGCGTGACCTTGCCCGTGACGGTGACTGCGGTGGCTTCCGCCGTGAAGCAGACGAACAGACCCCCGGACCACCGCTGACACATGCGGCAGTGACACGCGCCGACACGGGGATCGTGCTCGCCTGCCACCGTGATCACGACGTCGCCGCAAAGGCAGTGGCCGCTGATTGCCGACGCGGAAGGATCTCTCTGGGGCTGGGAATCAGACCCGATGGGGGTTTGCTGCATGGCGGTGGTGGATTGGGCAGGAGCCCGTTCTGATAGCCATATTGTCAAGTCACGTCGCGATCCCACAGAAAATCCGTACGTGGCTCGCCAGGGCACATGGTGCTGGGCTGTTTCGATGACGTGCGGACATGAATGAACGAACCTCCCGCTGGTCGGGAAACGTGATCGGCGCTGCCACGATCGCGGCTTTCTCGTGGCTCGTCTGGGGCTGGTGGAGCTTCAGCGGCCTGTACAGGCTTCTGGCCCACCTGGAGTTGTCGATCTTCGGCAACTTCGGCGCCATCTCGACGTTCGCGCTCGGTGTCGTTCTCATCGGTGGTCTCGCCACGCTGGCTCTGCAGCCATCCCTCCGGAGGCAGGGGCAGGCCGGATCGATCCAGCGCCGAAGCCCGGCAGTCGCCAAGGCCATGACCGAGCGCGCGATCGTGACCATCGCGTTGGGGGTGGGCGCATGCGCGCTGGTCGTGGCGCTGGTTGCTGGCGGGTTGCTGTATCGAGACGCGCAGCGCGATGCGGTGCCGGCCGAGCTCGACCTGTCCTCCGGTCGACCGCTGCCGCCGGGCGCCGGTCGCATCAGGCTTCTCGGCTTCACGAGACAGGCGATGTCGATCGGCGTCGAAAGCAGGCAGACGCCTGGAGTGAGCGCCACGTCCACTGCCTACATGGCCGTCGTCGGCCCCGGCTGGCGCCCCGGCCAGCCGGTTCCCGTGGTCGTGCAGGGATCGCCCGGGCTCGGGCTGTCAGGGATCTCGCGTTCTTCGCCCGAACCCGGCGGGGGCGTGCCCTTCGATCTCGCGTCGGGCTTCGTGAGAAGCTTCATGTCGGGCTATGCGGCCGACCTGCTCGCCCAGCGTGGCGCGATCGTCGATCGCGAGACGCTCGTTCTCGATACCCGGCCTGACGCAGAACGAAACGCCCTGCTGCCGGTGGTCGTCCTCGGCGGTCTCGTCGCTGCGCTCGGCATCTTCGGCGGGCTGATCAAGCGGCGCTCCCTGGCCAGGGCGAGCGCACGGTCCGAAGGTCGCGCCGCGCCGCTCGCGTCTCCGCTGTCCTCGAACGCCGAGCCCCGGACCCTGGCGTTGCAGGTTCGAGAAGTCAACCACGGTGCAAGCGGCGGAAGCTACGTTTGTATCTTCGAGGCGATCGTCGAGGTTCATCGACCCACTGGCGTGAAGGTCACGGTCGATTCCGTCGTACCGGCCAACGCGGCGATGGATCTGGTCGTCGCAGCGAAGGATGCGATTCGGCAAGGAGCGGAAGACGCGTTGTCGCCACTGAACTTCGGTGCCTTCATCCATGTGTCACGCCTGGTCATTCACGACATCGACTTCAAGCCGATGAAGTTCAGGACCGTCACCGCCAGGGAACTGCGGCGTCTGATCGATGAGAATCACCCGCGTTTTTGAAGGAACAACCGATGCCGTCCGTGAAACTGATCCTGGTTCTCATCATCGTGGGAGTGGGGCTCGTCGTCACCGCGCTTTTCCCCGGCGACACCAACGGCACGGTCGAGCCGACATCGCTCGGCTCCTGGGTGATCGGCCTGCTGGGCGTCGTGTCCCTCGTTGCCGGACTGACCCTCCTTCGGCGTGGATATCTGGCGGCGCGCAGAGCGCAGGGCGGTGGCCCGATGCCGATCTTCGCCAAGATCGTTCTGGCTTTGGCCGGCGTGATGGCGCTGGCGGCGATTGTCTTCGCGGTGTCCCATGCGATGCAGAGCCCGGCCGCCCGGAAGCCTGGCCAACCGGGCGCCACGACCAAGGCCGACGCCATCGAGCAGGAGCAGAGGGAGATCA
>CAZZVH010000041.1:0-14478 GCA_964657365.1 uncultured Burkholderiaceae bacterium | reverse complement strand
CGCGGCGGGCAGCGCGCTGCTCTGGTTCGCCGTCAATCCGCTGACGATGTGGCTCACCTTCGCCACGTTCGTCGGCTACGCGGTGGTCTACACCATGCTCCTCAAGCCGATGACGCCGCAGAACATCGTCATCGGCGGCGCGTCGGGGGCGATGCCGCCGGTGCTCGGCTGGGCAGCCGTGCGCGGCGAAGTCGGGCCGGAGGCGTTGATCCTGTGCCTGATCATCTTCCTGTGGACGCCGCCGCACTTCTGGGCGCTCGCCCTCTACCGTGCCGACGACTATCGACGCGCCGGGCTGCCGATGCTGCCCGTCACGCACGGTTCCGAGTTCACGCGGCTGCATGTCTTCCTCTACACGCTGGTCCTGTTCGCGGCGACGCTGCTGCCCTTCGTCGCGGGCATGAGCGGGCCGATCTACCTGGCGGCCGCGATCGTGCTGGGCGCGATGTTCTGCGGCTACGCGTGGCGGCTGTGGCGCGAATACTCCGACGCGCTCGCGCGGCGCACCTTCCGGTTCTCGATCGTCCATCTCTCGCTGCTGTTCGCCGCGCTCATCGCCGACCATTACCTCTGGCCGTGGCTGCAGACATGGCTGGCTTGAACGCGCCGCGGCGGTGTCTGCTCGCCGCCGCCCTGGCAGCCATCGCACTGGCCGGCTGTGAACGGCTCACCGGCAAGTCCGGAGCACCGGCGTTCCATTCGACCGACATCACCGGCGCCGAGTTCTCCCGCAAGCTCGACCTGCCCGACGCCGACGGCAAGATGCGCTCGCTGGCCGACTGGAAGGGCAAGGCGGTGGTGGTCTTCTTCGGCTACACCCAGTGCCCCGACTTCTGTCCGACGACGCTGGCACAGCTCGCCGCGATCAGGAAGTCGCTCGGCGCCGAGGGCGCCCGGGTCCAGGTCGTGTTCGTCAGTGTCGACCCCGAGCGGGACACGCCGGCCGTCCTCAAGGCGTACGTGTCGAACTTTGGCCCGGGCGTGGTGGGCCTGCGCGGCACGCCGGAGCAGGTTGCCGAAGTGGCCAAGGAGTTCAAGGTGTTCTACGCCAAGGTGCCCGGCGCGGCGCCCGGCAGCTACACCGTGGACCACAGCGCCGCGTCGTATGTGTTCGACCCGGAAGGGCACGTCCGGCTCTACGTCCAGTACGGAGCCGATTCCAAGGCCGTCGCCGCCGATCTGAAGTTGCTGCTCGCTGCCTGAGCCCATGAAAAACGGCCCCGCAGGGCCGTTTTTGAGAGCAACGAAGCGCCGGACCGCGGTGCCTTTCAGTTGGCGTGGGCGAGCGCCTTGCGCATCTTCTTCATCGCCGCGACCTCGATCTGGCGAATGCGCTCGGCGCTGACGCCGTATTCGCCCGCCAGGTCGTGCAGCGTCATGCCACCCGAGCTGTCGTCGTTCACCTTCAGCCAGCGCTCCTCGACGATCCGGCGGCTGCGCGGGTCGAGCGAATCGAGCGCCAGCGTGATGCCGTCACCGGCCAGCCAGTCTCGCTTCTTGGCTTCGAGCACCTGCGTCGGCTCGGACGCGTCGTCGGCCAGATAGGCGATCGGCGCGTAGCTCTCCTCGCCATCGTCGGTCTGCGGCTCGAGCGCGACATCGCCGCCCGAGAGGCGCGTTTCCATCTCGAGCACTTCCTCCCGCTTGACGTTGAGCGTCGAGGCCAGCGTGTCGACCTCGCCCTGCGTCAGCGTCGAGCGGTGCGTGTCTTCGGCGGCGGCATCGTCCTTCATGCTCTGCTTCATCGAGCGGAGGTTGAAGAACAGCTTACGCTGGGCCTTGGTCGTCGCGACCTTGACCATCCGCCAGTTCTTGAGGATGTACTCGTGGATCTCGGCCTTGATCCAGTGCATGGCGTAGCTGACCAGCCGGACGCCCTGTTCCGGGTCGAAGCGCTTCACGGCCTTCATCAGGCCGATGTTGCCTTCCTGGATCAGGTCGCCGTGGGGCAGGCCGTAGCCGAGGTACTTGCGCGAGATCGAGACGACCAGACGCAGGTGCGAGAGCACCAGCTTCCCGGCGGCGTCGAGATCGCCGGTCGCCTGGAGCTGGCGGGCGAACCTCGTCTCCTCCTCCTGGGTCAGCAGGGGAACGCGATTGATGGCGGTGATGTAGGCGTCGAGGTTGCCCAGCGAGGGCACCAGCGCCCAGGGATCACGGACGGCGAGAGCGACATTGGCATTGTTCATAGTGGTATCAGACATGCTTTCGCCCCTTCGGTTCCGCAAATATTAGCACTCGACCCCCGAGAGTGCCAAGATTGGTGCAATGGGGGCGATGTGCTGTCGCTATCGGCCGGCAAACGCTATTCCCGAGACCCTGGAGAGGCGGCACACGTTTACACTGGATTTCAACGTTCCAGTTTGGCGCAGTCGCTGCTGGCGCCCAGGAGTATTCATGACGCTTCTCCGCGACGCACAGGATGTCTCGCGCTCCTCGAGTCCGACCGAGCTCGGCGCCTCGATTCAGCGTATCGCAGATCGATTCGAGTTCGAACGATTCGGAGTCATGTGTCTTTCCGGCGACGTCACCGTCGGCATCGTCCACAACGGTCCGCCGCGGCATGTCGGCTATTTCAGCGACAACAGGAATGCCAGACGAGATCCCGTCATGAGATACACGCGGCGCAATAGTTTGCCGCTCATCTGGGGCCAGGAGAACTACGTCGAAAACGACTGTATGGACAAGTGGGAGCACCAAGCCGAGTACGGTTATGCGAGCGGAATTGTCGTCGCCGCGCATCTACCCGGCGACCGGCACGTGGCGCTTGGTTTCGACAGCTGCCGTCCATATCGTCGGAAAGTGGAGCAAACCGAGCGGCTCTTGGCTGACTTCATGCTGGTGGCCATCTACGCGGTCGATGCTTCTTTGAACATCCTGCACAAGCAACCCGAACCGACCGACAGCCCGCTGACTGCCCGTGAACGGGAGTGTCTGAAGTGGACGATCGACGGAAAGACCGCCTGGGAAATCGGCAAGATCCTCAGCATCAGCGAGCGGACCGCGGCCCAGCACCTGGGAACCGCCACCCGAAAGGCCGACGCGGCGACCAAGCACCGGGCGGCCCGGAAGGCGGAGCGCCTGGGCTGGCTGTGAGCTAGCTGAACGCCGTGTCCATCCGGTCCAGCAGCTCGTCGAGCGCGCCCAGCAGCTCGACGACATCCACCGGCTTGGTCACGTAGCGGACCGCCCCCGCGGCCAGGGCCGCCTCGATCTGCGGCGCCAGTGCGTCGGCCGAGACGACCAGCACCGGGATCGACGCCGTCAGCGGGTCGTCCTTGAAGTGGCGGAGCAGCTCCAGGCCGTCGATGTCGGGCAGGTGCATGTCGAGAAGGATGAGGTGCGGGGGCTGCGCCCTGATCGCGGCCAGTCCGTCGAGGCCGGTCACCGACACCTCCAGCTGGACCTGCGGGCGCTGCGCCAGGATGCCGCGCATCACCTCGACGTTGGTCTCGTTGTCTTCGACGTAGTGGACGATGCGCCGGTGGTATTCGGCGGGGCCGTTGTCGAACGCGTCGAGGTCGGTCCGGATCGTGTCCGGGTCGAGCGCCTTGGGCAGGCGCAGGGTGAACGACGATCCTTCGCCGGGGAAGCTCTTGACGCCGATCGAGCCGCCCATCAGCTCGGCCAGCCGCCGGCTGATGACCAGGCCGATGCCGGTTCCCTGCAGGGCCGTGCGCTCGCGGCCGAGCCGGTTGAACGGCTTGAACAGCTCGGCCATCTGCTCTTCCGTCATGCCGATGCCGGTGTCGGTGACGGAGATCTCGATGCCCTCGTGCAGCGTCAACCGGCTGGCGATGTGGATCCGGCCCGCGTCCGCGTTGTACTTGACCGCATTGCTCAGCAGGTTGGTCAGGATCTGTTTGACCCTCGTCGCGTCACCGAGGACGGCGGCGGTTCCCGGCGCCAGATCCTGGCTGATGCGGATGCCGCGACCGAGCGCATCGCTCGCCACCAGGGCCACGGTCGCGGCGACGAGCTCCGGCAGGTCGAGCGTCGTGATGTGCAGGCGCATGTTGCCGGATTCGATCCGCGACAGGTCGAGCACGTCGTTGATCATGTCGAGCAGGTGCCAGCCGGCCCGCTGGATCTGGCCGACCCACGGCAGGTGCGACGGCGCCAGCGGATGGCGCTGGTCGATCTCGAGCAACTGCGCGAAGCCGAGCATCGCGTTCAGCGGCGTCCGCAGCTCGTGGCTCATGCGCGAGAGAAAGTCGCTCTTGGCGCGGTTCGATGCTTCCGCGGCCTCCCGGGCGTGCTCCGCTTCCTCGAGACGCAGATGCTCGGTGATGTCTTCGACGACGCCGACGATGCGCCAGGGCGCATTGGTCGAATCGCGCAGCAGCGTCACCGTCGCGCGCACCCAGACGACCTCGCCGGCCTTCGTGACGAAGCGCTTGTGGCGCCGGTACATCGGGATCTCGCCGCGCACGAGCTGGTCACGCAGGGCGACGTCGTTGGCGGCGTCCTCGGCGTGCGTCAGCTGCTCCGGCCGCAGCGCGGCCAGCTCCGTCTCGTCGTAGCCGGTGAGCTCGCAGAAACGCGGGTTGGCCTGGATGACCTGGCCTTCCAGATCGGAATAGACGACGCCGATCGGCACGTTGTCGAGGATGTTGCGGAAGCGCTGCTCACTGGCGCGCAGCGCGGCCTCGGCGCCTTGCCGCTCGCCCACCTCCGCCCGCAGCGCCGCGGTCCGTTCGCGCACCGCGCTCTCGATCCTGCGCGTCCGGCCGGTGGTGATCAGGAGCGACGCACCCAGCATGGCGGCCGAGATCAGCCCGACCAGGGCGAAGGCCCATATGTTGGGATCGCGCGCGTTCGGCGCGTTCTGCGGCATGGCCGACACGTGCACGTCCCACTGGCGGCCGGCGAATGCCAGCGGGCGCTCCTGGAAGAAGGCGGCATCCGCCAGGTCGCATCCGGGGCGGCCCGCCAGGCGGCGCCGCGTCGCGAGATGGTCGGCGTCGACGACGCACAGATCCAGGTAAGCGGGCACCTTGCCGGCGACGCTGTCCAGCTGCGATTCGATGCCGAGCGAGACGAAGACCAGGCCGCGCAGCGAGTTCTCGCGATCGGCCAGCGTCACCACCGGGCCGTCGTAGACGGCTTGGTAGATCACCACGCCGGTCGCGCGATCGCCGGCGGTCGACGGGGCGAGCAGGAACGCCGTCGTCGCCGATGGCCGACCCGTGTCGATCGCGGCGAGGATCGCGGCCCGCGTCGCCGGTATCGACATCGCGTTGACGCCGAGCGCGGAGAGGTTGCTCTGCAATGGCTCGATGTGCCGGATCGCGATGACATCGCCGCCGGTGTCCGGAGCCGGCAGGACGATGGTCGCGTCCGATGCCGACGACGCCGCCCCGGCGGCGCCGGGAGCGCGGTCGAAGACGCGGAAGCCGGCGCCGCCGTCGGCCCGCGCCTTGGCTTCGAACATGGCGATGTCGTCCCGGCGCACCCGTTCCGCCCAGCCCATGCCGCGCACCGTGCCACCGCCGATCCAGTTCTGGGTGGCGCGATTGAATTCGTCGCGGCTCAGCTGGCGCACGACGCTGAACACGCCGTGCAGCGCTTCCAGCGCGCGCAGCGGCTCTTCGAGCTGCGTCGACACGATCAGCGATGCGTTCGACGCGTCGTGGTCGAAGGTCGCGCGCAGGCGTTGCGTGTTCCAGCGATCGATCTGGAAGATGCCGCCGGCCAGGAACGCGGTGACGAGGGTCAGGGTGATGCCGACGGGAACCCGCCGCGGCAGCCAATCCGACGTCGGCCGGCCGATCAGCGTGAGGACGATCGGCGTCGCGATCAGCAGGCCCGCCAGGTCGCCGATCCACCACGTCCCCCAGGCGAACGGCGCGGCCGATGTCGGCACCAGGCCGGCGAGCCGGAAGGCGATGGTCGCGACGGTTGCCGAGACGACGCTGCTGGCCGTGCAGGCGGCGAAGAAGCGCGCGACGTCGCCCGGAAGCGTCAGCGTGAGCGGCTGCGGCACCAATCGCCGGACCAGGCGCGCGCCGACGTGGGCCTGGAGCGTCGCCCCCGCCGCGAAGGCGACAGCGGCGAAGAAGGCACGCGCATCCGGGTGGCCGCGCGCCACCAGCAGGGTCGCCATCAGCACGAAGGCCGACAGCGCGACGGCCCACAGCACGCTCCTGCCGTACACCAGCACCGTCGCGAGGGCGATGCCGGCGGCAGGGAAGAGCGGCGATGCATAGCCCGGCGGCAGCGTCAGGAAGAGGGTCGCCGAGCCGACGCCGAGATAGGCGAGCGCCGTGAGCGCCGCAGGGCGCCACCACCGACGCAGGGCGCCCGCCTGGGCAGGGTCGAGGGCGATGACCGGAGCGCTCATGCCGCGACGTCGCCCGGCGTCGGCCGCGAAGGCGGCGCGGCGGTTCGAACGGCGGGCCGCGCGGGGCAGGGCCAGTGCGCGATGACTCGGGACAGCAGCATCGTCTCCGCTCGGGCGGACCGCCCGTCACGCCGAACGATAACGCGCCGCGCTGCTTTGCGGGACGCGCTCCGCTGGACGGCAGGCGCGCCGCGACCGACGCGTCAGCCGCTGAAGAGGAAGTTCAGCACGTCGCCGTCCTTGACGACGTAGTCCTTGCCTTCGGCGCGCATCTTGCCGGCGTCCTTGGCCCCCTGCTCGCCCTTGAACGCGATGTAGTCGGCGAAGGCGATCGTCTGGGCGCGGATGAAACCGCGCTCGAAGTCGGTGTGGATCACGCCTGCGGCCTGCGGCGCCGTGTCGCCGACGTGGATCGTCCAGGCACGCACTTCCTTGACGCCGGCGGTGAAGTAGGTCTGCAGGCCGAGCAGCGTGAAGGCGGCCCGGATCAGGCGGTTCAGGCCGGGCTCGGTCTGGCCCATCTCGGCCAGGAACATCAGCTTGTCCTCGTCTTCCATCTCCGACAGCTCGGCCTCGGTCTTGGCGCAGATCGCCACGACCGGTGCGTGCTGCTTCGCGGCGACGTCGCGCAGACGGTCGAGGTGGGCGTTGTTCTCGAAGCCGTTCTCGTCGACATTGCCCACGAACATCGCCGGCTTGGCGGTGATGAGGCAGAGCGGCTTGACCAGCACCAGCTCTTCCTTGCTGAACGGGATGGCGCGCACCGGCAGGCCCTGGTCGAGCTGGGCCATGCACTTGGTGAGCACGTCGACGATCTTCTGCGCTTCCTTGTCGCCCGACCGCGCCACCTTGTTGTAGCGGTGCAGGCCCTTCTCGACGGTGCTCATGTCGGCCAGGCACAGCTCGGTCTGGATGACCTCGATGTCGGACACCGGGTCGACCTTGCCGGCGACGTGGATCACGTTCTCGTCGTCGAAGCAGCGCACGACGTTGACGATCGCGTCGGTCTCGCGGATGTGGGCGAGGAACTGGTTGCCGAGGCCTTCGCCCTTGGAGGCGCCGGCCACCAGTCCGGCGATGTCGACGAACTCGACGATGGCCGGGACGATCCGCTCCGGCGAGACGATCGCCGCCAGCGCGACGAGCCGCTCGTCGGGCAGCTCGACGATGCCGACATTGGGCTCGATCGTGCAGAACGGATAGTTCTCCGCCGCGATGCCGGCCTTCGTGAGGGCATTGAAGAGGGTCGACTTGCCGACGTTCGGCAGGCCGACGATGCCGCATTTCAGGCTCATGAAAAAAGGGTCCGGGCAAAGGGGAGCCGGCGAGTTTAGTCGGCGCCGCCCGCCACAATGGCCCGCGATGACCACCCGCGACGGACTCTCTCAGGACGACGACGGCATCCGGCGCTGCGCCTGGTGCGCCGCCAGCCCGTTGTACCGGCGCTATCACGACCAGGAGTGGGGCTTTCCGGTCACCGACGACCGGCGCCTGTTCGAGAAGCTCTGCCTCGAAGGATTCCAGGCCGGCCTGAGCTGGCTGACGATCCTCAACAAGCGGGAGGCGTTTCGGCGCGCCTTCGCGAACTTCGAGGCCGAACGGGTCGCCTCGTTCGGCAAGCGCGACGTGACCCGCCTGCTCGGCGACGCGGGCATCGTCCGGCACCGCGGCAAGATCGAGTCGACCATCCACAATGCCCAGCGCGTGCTGGCGCTGCGCGACGAGTTCGGATCGCTGTCGGCCTACGCCTGGGGCTTCGAGCCGAAGGCCGGCACGCGGCCGAAGAAGCTCACGCTCGCCGCGCTGCGCGCCATGACCACGTCACCGGAATCGGTGGCGATGTCGAAGGACCTCAAGAAGCGCGGCTGGAGCTTCGTCGGCCCGACCACGGTCTACGCCTTCATGCAGGCGATGGGCCTGGTCAACGATCACCTGGAAGGCTGCCACGTGCGCAAGCGCGTCGCGCAGGCGCCTCGCCCGACAATCAAGGAGGCCGCATGACGGCATTGCAGACACTCGCGCCGATGGCCAAGGATCTCGGCGGCGGCTTCACGGTGCGGCGGCTGTTGCCGCAGGCCGACCGGCGTTCGGTCGGGCCGTTCGTGTTCTTCGACCACTTCGGGCCGATGGCGGTCGAGCCAGGCGCCAACCACGACGTGCGGCCGCATCCCCACATCGGCCTGGCCACGCTCACCTATCTCTTCGACGGCGCGATCATGCACCGCGACTCGACCGGCGTGGTCCAGCGGATCGAGCCCGGCGCAGTCAACCTGATGAGCGCGGGGCGCGGCATCGTCCACTCCGAGCGGGCGCCGAAAGACCTCGTCGGCAAGGCCTACGAGAGCCACGGCCTGCAGCTGTGGATCGGCTTGCCGGAGGCCGACGAAGCATCGTCGCCGACCTTCCAGCACGTGGCCGCGGCGGATATCCCCGAAGTGAAGCTCGACGCGGCCACGGTGCGCGTCATCGTCGGCTCGGCGTTCGGCAAGACGTCGCCGGTGGCGGCGCACTCGCCGACCGTGGCCTTGCTGCTCGACTTCGCCGTCGCCAGCGGCAGCGGCGTCACCCTGCCGGCGGAACTCGGCGCCGAGATCGCGCTCTACGGCATCGACCACCCGTTCGAGATCGACGGCGAGAAGGTCGACGAATTCACCATGGCGCTGGTCGCGCCCGGGTCGTCGCCGACCATCGCCGCGCCGCGTGGCGGCCGCGTCGTCGTCGTCGGCGGCGCGCCGCTCGGCCACCGCTTCCTGTCGTGGAACTTCGTCGCCAGCCGGAAGGAGCTGATCCTCGCCGCCGAAGACGACTGGCTCGCGCAACGGTTCGCGCGGATCCCGGGCGAGACCGAATTCATTCCGTTGCCGCCGCGGCACCCTTGATCGGCGCGGTCGTCGCCGGCTTCAGCATGAGTGCGTTGCCCGCGAGCGCGAGCACCGCGCCGACCAGCGTCACCCAGCCGGGGCGGTAACCCTCGAACAGCAGCGAGACGACCAGGGCGAGCAGCGGCGTCATCACGCCCACGGTACCGGCGGGGCCGGGGCCGAGCCGGTCCTGGAGCGTCATGAAGCAGGCGAACGTGAGCACCGAGCCGGCCAGTGCCAGCCAGGCGAGCGAGAGCCACCAGCCAGCGGCCGCGGGCACGGACGGAACGGCGCCGTCGACGAGGCCCGTGGCGAAGGCGGCGGCCGCGCCGTAGAGCATGCCGAAGCCCATCGCCGGAAGCAGCGCGATGCCGTGGCGCCTGTTGCGGCTGGCGGCGACGCTGCCGACGGCCGACAGCAGCACGGAGCCGGCTGCCAGCACCGCGCCGAGAGCGCCATGGGCGTTGCCGTCGGCCCCGGCGAGCTCGGGCCAGAAGATGAACGCCACGCCGACCATCCCGAGCATGCCGCCGGCGACGAAACGCGGCCCCACGGCGACCCCGAACAGCAGAGACGCGGCGAGGCCGGAGATCAACGGCGAGGCCGAGTACGCGACGGCGACGAGGCCCGAAGGGATGTGGCTCTCGGCACGGTAGACGCATACGTACGAGAGGCCGTAGAGAAAGCCGCCCTGGAGGGCGAATGCGGCGTGGATCGCGGGCGGATACCGCAGCCGCTCGCCGCGCCACTTCGACAGCGACAGCACGACGGCACCGGCGATGGCGAAGCGAACCGCGACGCCGAACTCGGGTGCGAGGTCGGCGATCTGGAACGTGATGACGTGCCACGTCGTGCCCCAGACGAGCACGCAGACGGCGAACAGCTGCCAGGTCCTGAAACGATCCAAGCGCGGCCTGCCTAGTCGAAGCGATAGCTGGCGTGGCCACGCTGGCCGCCGGCGAGCTTGCGATCGATGCCGTCGACGACGATGGCGTTCATGCCGAAGGTCAGCGCACCGTCGAGCCGTGGATCGGCGCGATAGGCCGCGAGCGCGTCGCCGACCGCATGGCCCGGCTCGGCGCTGACGGGGTCGATGTCGGGGATCGGGCAACGCGAGCACGGCTTGACCAGCTTGAGGGTGACCGGGCCGCCGGCGGTGTCGACGACGATCTCGTCGAGGTTGTCTTCGTCGTGCGCTTCGAGGCCGTCGAGGACGACATTGGGGCGGAAGCGGGCGAGGGTGACGGAAGGTTCGCCGGCCGCCGAGAGCCGGCGGTTGAGCTCGTCGAGCGAAGCGCCCGAGACCACCAGGAGCGGAAAGCCGTCCTGGAACGAGGTGTCGGCTTCGATCGCTCCCGTCCAGGCGCGGTCGGCGATGCGCCGGCCCTCGGGATCGAAGCGGACCAGCCGCAGCGGTCGGCCGAGGAAATCGCTGAACCACTGCGCGCACAGGTCGCCCATGTCGAAGGCGGCGACGCTGTCGTTCCAGACCCGGGCCCGGCACGGCGCCTCGACGCGATCGAGCGCGACATGCAATGCCAGCATTCCGGGCGCCCGCAGGATCATCTCCTCGCTCTTCAGCGTCGGCTGGATCAAGGCCATGCGTGGCAGCTCGCGCTGGGTCACGAACGTGAAGTCGGGCCCGGTGACCATCCAGGCGCGATCGAGATCGAAGCCGGTCTCGGCGACCAGGGCGTCGGCGGGTGTCGTGCCTGCGCACGACTTGACGGGGTAGACGTGGACGGAGCGCACCGTGACGCTCAGGTCGTTCTCGTTGCTCACGCGGTTCTCTGGAAGGCCTCGGGCCGGCATTGTCGCGTGGCCGCTGCCTACAATTCCCGGATGCCTTCCTACGACGTGCGCGTCTCGGGCGCCGGTGTCGTCGGAAAGGCGCTGGCGCTCGCCCTGGCCCGCCAGGGCCTGCGGGTCGCGTTGCGCGGCGCGGCCGCGGTTGCGACCGCGACAGCCCCGCCGTCTCGCGACGACGTCCGCGCCTATGCGCTGAACGCCGCCTCGGTGACGCTGTTGCGCGAGCTGAAGGTCTGGGACGCGATCGACGCCGATGCGAAGACGCCCGTGCGCGACATGCTCGTGCGCGGCGATGCCGATCACGCCGCGCTCGCCTTCTCCGCCTGGGAGCAGAAGGTCGGCGAGCTGGCGACGATCACGGGCGCGGCTGCGCTCGAGCAGCGTCTCGACGAAGCGCTGCGGTTCGCGCCGCACGTGAGCCGCGTCGGTTCCGACATCGAGGCGACGCTGGTCGCGCATTGCGAAGGTCGCGGCGCGGCGGCGCTCAAGGCGCTCGGCGCCGGCATCGCGCAGGATGCCTACGGGCAGCGCGCCATCGCCGCGCGGCTGGTCTCGACGCGGCCGCATGGCAACGTCGCGCGGCAGTGGTTCCGCTCGCCCGACGTGCTGGCGCTGCTGCCGTTCGATCGCCCCGAGCCCGGCCGCTCGTACAGCCTCGTCTGGTCACTGCCGGAAGCGCGGGCCGGGCAACTGTTGTCGGCCGACGCGGCGTCGTTCGAGCAGGCCCTGCAGGACGCCACCGGCGGCGACGCCGACACGCTCACGCTCGCGTCGGAGCGCGCTGCCTGGCCGCTGTTGCTGGGCCAGGCCGCGACACTCTGCGGTCCCGGCTGGGTGCTGCTCGGCGATGCCGCGCACATGGTCCATCCGCTGGCCGGTCAGGGCCTCAATCTCGGCCTGGCCGACGTCGCCGCGCTGGCCGACGTGATCGCCCGGCGCGAGGCGTGGCGCGGCATCGGCGACGAACGGTTGCTTCGGCGGTACGTGCGGCAGCGCGCCGCGCCGACCTGGGCCATGCTGCGCATTACCGACGGATTGCAGCGTTTGTTCTCGGACGACGCTGCGTCGATCCGGGAACTCCGCAACAATGGAATGACTCTGGTCAATCGACTCCCGTCGCTCAAACGCTGGCTGACGGCCCGGGCCCTCGACTCCTGATGCACACCATGACACCGATCTTCCGCACTCTCGCCGCCGTTCTCCTGGCCGCCTGTTTTTCTTCCGCCGCGACGGCGGACGACGCCGCGATCCGCAAGAACGTCGGCGAGCGCCTGCCCGATTTCCCGAAGATCGACGAGATCACCAAGACCGCACTTCCGGGCATCTACGAGATCCGGATCGGCAACGACATCCTCTACACCGACGAGCAGGGCAGCTACATCCTCGAAGGCCAGCTCATCGACACCAGGACGCGCGTCAACCTCACCGAAGCGCGCATCGCCAAGCTCACCACCATCGATTTCAAGTCGCTGCCGCTGAAAGACGCGCTGGTCTGGAAGCAGGGCACGGGCGAGCGCAAGCTGGTCGTCTTCGCCGATCCGAACTGCGGCTACTGCAAGCGCTTCGAGCACGACCTGCAGTCCGTCAAGGACGTCACCGTCTACACCTTCCTCTACCCGATCCTCGGTGGCGATTCGCCCGAGAAGTCGAAGGCGATCTGGTGCGCGAAGGACAACACCAAGGCGTGGCGCGACTGGATGATCAAGGGCACCGCCGTCAGCGGCAGCCCGGAGTGCGACACCTCGGTGCTGCAGCGCAACGTCGCGCTCGGCCACAAGTACCGCATCAACGGCACGCCCGGCCTCGTCTTCGAAGACGGCAAGAGCCAGGCCGGCGCGCTCGACGCCGACCGCATCGAGAAGCAGCTGGTCGCGAGCCGCGCCAAGGGCTGAGGCCCGCCGGCCGATCAGAGCGCGTCGAGGTCGGCCAGCATCGAGGCCGCGAGCGCCGAGAGGCGCCGGCGCTCCTCGGCAGAGCGCTGCTGGAGCGGCTTCGTCATCAGGCTGGTGCGCGGGTTCGCGTTCAGCGCGTCGGCGTGGCGCTCGACGAAATTCCAGTACAGCACCGTGAACGGGCAGAGCGGCTTGTGCGAGCGATCGGCCTGCGCCTGGGTCGGCGCATAGGTGCAGCGGCCGCAGTAGTTGCTCATCCGGTCGATGTACGCGCCCGAGGCGGCGTAGGGCTTGCTCGTGAACCGGCCGCCGTCGGCGAAGAGCGCCATGCCGGCGACGTTGGGCAGCTCCGCCCATTCCACGGCGTCGACATAGACCGCCAGGTACCAGTCGGCCACCTGGCTCGGCTCGATCTCCGCCAGCATCGCGAACTGGCCCGTCACCATCAGCCGCTGGATGTGATGCGCATAGCCGTGACGCAGCGTCTGGCCGATCGCGTCGCGCGCGCAGGCCATCTTCGTGTCGGCCGTCCAGTACCAGCGTGGCAGGGGGCGGTGCACCTGGAAATGGTTGGCCTCGGCCATCGCCGGCATGTCGAGCCAGTACACGCCGCGCACGAACTCCCGCCAGCCGACGATCTGGCGCACGAATCCTTCGACCGCCGGCAGCGGCGCGTGGCCGTCCCGGTAGGCCGCTTCGGCTGCGGCGACGACCTCGCGCGGATCGAGCAGGTGAAGGTTGAGGCTCGACGACAGCAAGGCGTGCCAGCCGAACGGCGTGTCGGTCCACATCGCGTCCTGCCAGGTGCCGAAGCTCGCGAGGCGCGTCGTCACGAACACGTGCAACGCCTCGAGCGCCTGGCTGCGCGTGACCGGCCAGGCGAACGCGTCGAGCGCGCCCGGATGCTCGGGGAAGCGCCGCTCGACCAGGGCGATGACCTCGCGCGTGATGTCGTCGGGAGCGAAGGCTTCGGGTGGCGCGATCAGCCCGGGCCCGGCGCGGCCGGCCGGTGCCTTCGGCCAGCCCTTGCGGTTCTCGGCATCGAAGTTCCAGCGTGCCCCTTCCGGGCCGCCATCGGCGTCGAGCAGGACGCCGTGGCGACGCCGCATCTCGCGGTAGAAGAATTCCATGCGCAGCTGCTTGCGACCACTGCCGGCCCAGCGCACGAAGTCGGCACGCGAGCAGAGGAAGTGGGTGTCGTCGATGGCCTGCAGGATCACCGACGCATCGCGCGCCGCTGCGGCGATGTCGCGTTCCAGACGCCACTCGCCGGCCTCGACCAGGCGCAGGCAGGCCGGCCGCAGACGTCGGAGGGCCGCGGCGAGCCGCTCCGGCAACCCGTCCGGCTCGCCGGCCGCATCGAGCGCGATGTAGTGAACCGTCGCGCCCGCTGCGCGCAACTCGTCGCAGCGGTGCCGCATCGCCGACAGGAAGATGGCGATGCGGGCCTTGTGGCTCCAGACATGGGTCGCCTCGCCGGGTGCCTCGATCATCAGCACCGCGTCGCGCTCGGCAGCGAAGCCGTGCAGCGCAGGGCTGGACGGCGAGAGCTGATCGCCGAGCAGCAGCACCA